>DATLQY010000885.1:0-4455 GCA_035534975.1 Pirellulales bacterium | reverse complement strand
ACGCTCACGGCTACCGTTTCGCCCAATTCTGGAACCGTCACGCCCGGCGGTTCCGTCGATTTCGTCGACACGACGACCGGCGTCGATCTGGGTACAGCGGCTCTTTCGTCCAGTGGAAAAGGCACCGTGAGTGTGGCCGATCTGCCCGTCGGAACAGACGCCATCCAAGCCAACTACCTCGGCGCGACGGGCTTCAAAGCCAGCAGCGCCACAAACTCGGTGTCGATCAACCAATCGGTGATCGTGCTCAATGCGACCGCCAGCGCGGCCCTTGGCCTGAGCGGCAATGCGTCACTGAAGTTCGCCGCGGGTCTCGGCCTGGTGGAGGTCGATTCCAGCTCTTCGACCGCGCTGACGGTTTCAGGCAATGCCCAAGTCAACGCCGGCACCGGCCTGGTTCAGGTCGTCGGCGGCGACAGCGTCTCCGGCAATGGCAAGGTCAGCCCCAAACCGGCCACCGGGGCGAAGGTCGCCTTGGCCGATCCGTTGGCGAATCTGGCGGCACCCGCCGGCGGTGCCTCGCTGGGCGCGGTAAGCGTCAGCGGTAACTCGTCGAAGACGATCAATCCGGGGGCCTACACGCAGATTTCCGTATCCGGCAACGCCAAGCTGACATTGAATCCCGGAACGTACATCATCACCGGGGGTGGCTTCAGCGTGAGTGGCAATGCCAGCGTGAGCGGCAACGGCGTGATGATTTACAACGCGGGCAGTGCCTTCCCCAACCCCGGCGGCAGCTACGGCTACATCAATTTGAGCGGCAACGGCACGATCAGCCTCACAGCGGAGACCACGGGCGCCTTCGCGGGCATCCTGATTATCCAGCCGCGCGCCAATACGCAGGCGTTGACCTTCAGCGGCAATGCCCTGGGCGGAATGGCCGGCGCCGTCTACGCTCCCAGCGCGGCCGCGTCGATCAGCGGCAACGCGTCGCTCAATCTGCCGCTGGTCGTCAATACGCTGGCGCTCAGCGGAAGTGCCGTTTTCAACGACGTCGCCGCGCAACCGAGCGCCGGCAGCGGGGCCACGGTATTCACCCCCGATCAAATTCGAACCGCGTACGGGCTCGACAACGTGTCGTCCGACGGCGCCGGACAGACGATCGCCATTGTCGATGCTTACGACGATCCGGCGATTTTCGACGCGCTGGACACCTTCGACAGTCAGTTCGGCCTGAGCGGCTCGGGGCCAAACCTGAACCAGCAATATGGCCCGGCGTCGTCGTTCCTGACGGTCCTCAACGAAAGCGGCCAATCGGCCCCCTTGCCGGCCACCGACCCAACCGGCGCCGGCAACGACAACTGGGAAGTGGAAGAAGCGCTCGACGTCGAGTGGGCGCATGCGACGGCGCCGGGCGCGCGCATTCTACTCGTTGAAGCCGACAGCCAGTCGATTGGCGACCTGATGAGCGCCGTGGGCGAGGCGGCCGGCTTGCCCGGCGTATCGGTGGTGTCGATGAGCTGGGGCTTCACCGAGGGCCAAACCGTTCTGGCCGCAGACGAATCCCTGTACGACGGCTACTTGACCACGCCGGCGGGCCACCAAGGCGTGACGTTCGTGGCCAGCACGGGCGACTACGGCGCCGCCAATCCCGAGTACCCGGCGTTCTCACCGAATGTCGTGGCCGTCGGCGGCACAAGCCTGATTCTCAACTCCGACAACACTTACAACAGCGAAACCGGCTGGGGATCGCTCGACACCGGCAGCGGCGTGTTCTACGGGGGTGGCGGCGGCATCAGCCTGTATGAGCCCGAGCCCGCGTACCAAACGGGCGCGCAGACGCTCGGCAATCGAACCACTCCCGACGTGTCGTTCGTGGCCGACCCTGGCACCGGCGCGTGGATCGCCGATCCCTATAACCTCGATCCAAGCAATCCGTGGGAGGTCGTCGGAGGCACCAGCCTTTCGGCCCCGGCCTGGGCCGGACTGATCGTCATCGCCAACCAGGCGCGTGTGGCCGCGGGCGGGGCGACGCTAGGCTCCGCCACTCCGAACGAGGCGCAGGACGCGTTGTACAGTGTTCCACTTTCCGACTATCACGATATCACCAGTGGCAGCAATGGATATGCCGCGGGCGCCGGCTACGATCTTGTCACCGGCCTTGGCACCCCCGTGGCCGACAAACTTGTGCCCGACCTTGCCGCGTTTACCACTGCCGACCCGGTCGTCGTCGAGTCGTCTCCGCTCACGGCTGCCAGCGCCGTGCCCACCCAGAGCAACGCGGTACTGGGTCCGGCCAATGCGTTGCCGATCTTCGCCGCCGAGCTGGTCATGTCCGGCACTCCCGCGGGCCAGCTCACAGCCGCGGCCGGCGAGGCACTTGGCTCGACGCGAATGAACGCGAACCTGGACGCGCCGACGGTCGCCAGCGCCGCGTCCGTCGGCGCGGTCAGCGGAAATGTCGATAGTTTCCAGGCGGCACCGCGCTGGGCGCTCGATGAATGGGACGCCGTGCTGGCGGCCATGGCGGATACCGAGGAAGGCGACACAGGTCTTCCAACTCCCATCGACTTGATGGCGTGGAGCGCCGCCAGCGGCCCAGCCCTCGCCGCACAGACAGGGCCTTGGGGCGAGGGCGTCAAAAGTTCGTTCGAAGACGTCGAGCTCTTGGACACCTTTGCGCAAGCGAGGTCGGCCGGCGCGGACGGCCTTTCAGCACGTGTCCGCACCTCGGTGGCCCAAGCCGCCCGCCAAGTGCCTGCGGCAATTGCCGACGCGGTGTTCGGTCAACAGTTCGAATAGCGCCCGCCCCATTTCGGCGCCAAACGGCACATGGTTTCGATGCCGACTGCCATTATGGCAGGTTGTTTCTCGCGCACGATTTCGAGCGCTTCGTACGGCCGTGATGCGCTTTTTTTTTGAGATTATACCCTCCCATGGCCTCCCATGGTTATACCTCACGCGGTCAAGAATGAGGTCAAGGATGAGACATTCACGGTCTGAGGCAGAGCCCGTGGGCAGGTTTGCAAGGGGCCAGAGCGAGGTGTATGGCAGGTTGGAAACCTGCCCCACGAGCCGGGGCATCGCTTAGGCTCTGCCGCCAGCCACCGCTTTATTGTGGCAACTACTCGTTCGTCGTCTCCGCGTGGTGAAAAAACCTCCATTCGAGCGCGGCCTCCTCGCGTTGGGACTCGATCAGGGCCCCTTCCACCAACGAGTGCATTGGCGAGAGATGGCAAACCGGATCCGTCGCGGCGGGGTCGCCGGCGAGCAGAAACGCCTGGCAGCGGCAACCGCCGAAGTCGATCTCGCGCCGCTCGCAACTCCGGCAAGGTTCGGGCATCCAGTCGGTCCCCCGAAAACGCTGGAATGCCGGGGCCTGGAACCAGATCGCCTCGAGCGGGGCGTCCCGGACGTTGGGAAACTTGAATCCAGGGATGTCGCGCGCGGTCTGGCACGGCAAAACCGCCCCGTCGGGCGCGACCGTGAGGAACACTCGCCCCCAACCGTGCAGGCAGGCCTTCGGGAATTGCTGGAAGTAATCGGGCAAGACGTGGACGATCTCCGGGCCGGCGGGCCGGCGGCGAGCCCGGGCGACGGCTTCAGCCGCCCGCGCGACCTGATCGCGCGTGGGCATGAGGTGGGCGCGGTTGCGAAACGCCCAGCCCGTAAACTGCGTGTGGGCCAATTCCAGCCGAGCGACGTTCAAGCGGTAAGCCAGATCGATGATCTCGTCGACAGAATCGAGGTTGCGCCGGTGCAACACCACGTTCAGCGTCACCGGGAATTCGAGGCGCGCCGCGAACTCGATCGCGCGAAGCTTTTTTTCGAACGACGCGGCGCCGGCCAGCGCGTCGTTGCCGTCAGGCGTCGAATCGAGCAGGCTGATCTGCAGGGCATCAAGACCCGCTTGCTTGAGGCGTTCGAGGGCCGGCTCGTCGGCCAGGGTCGCGCCGGTGCTGAGATTGGAATACAAGTCGAGCCGCCGGGCGTGGCGGACCAGCTCGGCAAGGTCGCGGCGCACGAGCGGCTCACCGCCTGAGAAATGGACCTGGACGACGCCCAGCGCGGCGGCCTCGTCGAGCACGCGCTGCCAGGTGGGCGTGTCCAATTCATGTCGAAAACGGGCCAGCTCAAGCGGGTTGCTGCAGTAGGGGCACTTGAGCGGACAACGGTACGTCAGCTCCGCGAGCAATGCCAGGGGTCTCGGGATGGGTTGCATCGACGACCTGCGCGTTTGGGACGAAACCGCGATCATACAAGCGGGCCGGTCATTTGTCGTCGGTCCGTCTCCCTCGCTTTTCATTGTACGTCATCAGTTTCACCGACGCGGGACTCGGATGGATTGCCTGGACGGAACTGTCGGGCTTCCTGCTGGCGGGCATGCTGCTCGTGTTTCGCGTGACTGCTTATCGCCTGGTGCAGCGGTGACGAATTTCCGCCGCGGCCTAGCCCGGATTATTCATGGTCCCGTAGCTGGCTTCGCAAGAAGTCTGGCCGTGGACGCGAGTTACG
>DATLQY010000884.1:0-9227 GCA_035534975.1 Pirellulales bacterium | reverse complement strand
TTTCGTGCGGGCACGCCTCGATGCTGCTCTACGCCATGTTGCACCTGGCCGGCGTCAAGCAGGCCGGGGCCGATGGCCGGCCGACCGACCAGCTCGCCGTCCCGCTGGACGACATCAAGCGCTTTCGCCAGCTCCACAGCCGCTGCGCGGGCCATCCCGAGCGCGGCGAGGCGAGCGGCATCGAGACCACGACGGGCCCGCTGGGGCAAGGCGTCGGCAACAGCGTCGGCATGGCCATCGCCCAGCGCTGGCTGGCGGCCCATTTCCACCGCCCCGGCTTCGAGCTGTTCGACTACGATATTTACGCCCTGTGCAGCGACGGCGACCTGATGGAGGGCGTCAGCGCCGAGGCGGCATCGCTGGCCGGGCACTTGAAGCTCGCGAACCTCTGCTGGATCTACGACGACAACAAGATCACGATCGAAGGCGAGACGAAGCTCGCCTTTACCGAAGACGTCGGCCGGCGCTTCGAAGGCTACGGCTGGCACGTGATTCACGTGGCCGACGTCAACGAACTGTCCTCCCTCGATGAAGCCTACTCCCAATTCCACACCACGAACGATCGGCCCACGCTGGTGATCGTCAGAAGCCACATTGGCTACGGAGCGCCGCACAAGCACGATACACACAAGGCCCACGGCGAGCCGTTGGGCGAGGAAGAGGTGCGCCTCTCCAAGCAGTTCTACGGTTGGCCGGAAAACGAAAAATTCCTCGTCCCGCCCGAGGTGCCCGCCCATTTCGCCGCGGGAATCGGAAAGCGCGGCAAAAAGCTGTTCACCGACTGGGAGACCCATTTCGCCGCGTACTCCAAGCAATTTCCTCTGTTGGCCGAGGAATACCGGCTGATTCAGGCCCGCGAGCTGCCCAAAGGATGGGATTCCGGGATTCCCAGCTTTCCCGCCGACGCGAAGGGCTTGGCAACGCGGGTTTCGTCCGGCAAGGTGCTCAACGCGATCGCGCCGGCGCTCCCCTGGCTCGTGGGCGGCGCCGCCGATCTGGCCCCCTCGACCATGACGCTGTTCGACAAGACGGAGAGCTTCGACGCTTTGACTCCCGCCGGCCGCAACCTGCACTTCGGTATCCGCGAGCACGCCATGATGGCCGCCGTCAATGGCATGACGCTCAGCGGGCTGCGCGCGTTCGGCGCCACGTTCTTCGTTTTCTCCGACTACTGCAAGCCGTCGATCCGGCTGTCGGCGATCATGCGGATTCCTTCGCTGTTCATCTTCACGCACGACTCCATCGGCGTCGGCGAGGACGGGCCCACGCACCAGCCGGTCGAGCACCTGGCCGCGCTGCGGGCGATTCCCGGATTGGTCACTTTCCGGCCGGGCGACGCCAACGAGGTGGCCGAGGCCTACCGCACGTTGCTGCCTTGGAAAAACCGTCCCGCGGCCCTGATCCTGACGCGGCAAAACCTGCCCACCATCGACCGCGCGAAATATGCCTCGGCCGCCGGCGTCGCCCGCGGGGCCTATATTCTGGCCGACGCGGCGGACGGCAAGCCCGATCTGATCCTGATCGGCACGGGCAGCGAGCTCTGTTTCTGCGTCGCCGCCTACGAAAAGCTGACGGCCGAGGGGGTCAAGGCGCGCCTGGTCAGCATGCCTTCCTGGGAGCTGTTCGCGGAGCAAGCGGCCTCCTATCGCGAGGCGATCTTGCCCTCGTCCGTGACCGCGCGCGTGGCGGTCGAAGCCGGCGTCGAGCAGGGTTGGCACCGTTACCTGGGCGCGCGGGGCCGTTTTCTCGGGATGACCGGGTTCGGCGCCTCGGCCCCCTATAGCGCGCTGGCCAAGCACTTCGGCTTCACGACCGAGAACGTCGTCAAGCTGGCCCATGAGGTCTTGTCGGCCGCGCGCTGAAGTGCATTCGACGAAATTGTGGTGTAGAATGGTTGCACGGAGGAAAGACCATGCCCAACACAGTCACGCTGGAACAAGCCGAGGCCAACTTATAGCCCGGCCTCATCGCCTTCGACTGCCAGCCATGAGTTAACTCCTTGTATTGCGAGCGGAGGTGTAGGGTGGGACAAGCTCGCCTTGGCCGGGGTATCCGCGCAGCGGGTCTCCCGGCCCACCAACTTTCTCATTCACTCCCCGATTTCGACGATCGCCTTGATCACGCCCGCCTCGGGCCGGGTAAACGATGGGAAGACGTCGATCAGCTCCTCGAACGCCGTGCGGTGGGTGATCCAAGGTGTGGTATCGAGCCGACCTTCTTCGATGAGCCGGATGATCCGCACGAAGTCCTTCGACAATGCGTTGCGCGAGCAAAGAAGCGTCCCCTCGGGCTTGTGGAACGCCGCGTGGCGGAAGTGGACCTCGTCGGTCGTGATGCCCACGAACACGAGCCGCCCGGCGTGCGTGATCAGGCCGAACGCGCCGGACATCGACGCGCTGTTGCCGGTGGCGTCGATCACCACGTCGGGCAAATGGCCGGATGTCAAGTCGCGCAGGTCCTGTTCCAGGCGGTCCGACGGCTGGACCGTGTGCGTAACGCCCATGGCGCGCCGGCAGAACTCGAGCCGCTCGGCATTGACGTCGAGCACAATGATCTTCGCGCCCGTGAGCTTGACGAACTCGAGCGTGGCCAGGCCGATGGGCCCGGCGCCGATGATCAGGCACGATTCATCCGAGCGCACCGCGGCGCGGTCGACCGCGTGACAACCGATCGCCAGGGTTTCCACCAAGGCGAGCTGCTCGAAGCTGAGCAGGCGCGAGATGTGCAGCTTGCGGGCCGGCACCAGGAACCGCGGACGGAGGCCCCCGTCGCAGTGGACCCCCAACGTCTGGTGCTTCTCGCAGCAGTTCGTGTGGCCGCGCAGGCAGGCGTAGCACTTTTGGCAATTGATATAGGGTTCGACCGAGCAGCGATCGCCTGGCGTGACGCAGGTCACGTCCGACGCGACGTCGAGCACTTCCACGCCCAACTCGTGGCCCGGAATGCGCGGGTAGCTGAAGAACGGCATCTTGCCCAGGTAGCCGCCGATGTCGGTTCCGCAGATGCCGACGTTGTAAACTCGCACGAGCGCTTCGCCCGCGCCGGGCTTTTCGGGACCAGGAACCTCGACGCGTTTGAATTGCCTGGGAGCTTCGAGCGAGATGGCTTTCATGTTACTCCTTCAACCTGCTCCACGTGATTGCATCGCATCGCCGTTCTCCGGCCGCCCCTCGGCGTAGAACCAATTATGAATCGGTCGCAGGATTTCGAGCACTTCGTCGAGCAAAGTCTGATCCAACGGCTTCCCGGCCCAGGCGACCCACTTTGTGACGTTTTCGGGGTTCGCCGAGCCGACGATGCAGGTCGCCATGTCGGGGTGCGACAGCGAGAATTGAAGCGCCAACTGGGCGATATCGACACCGCGCTCGGCGCAATGGGCAGCGGCGCGGCGGCAGGTCGCGCGCACCGGCTCCGTCGCCTTGTGCCACGGCGGCAATGGCGAATTGGTCAGCAACCGGGCCGAGAACGGCGCCGCGTTCATGGTGCCGACCCCCTTCGAATTCAGGTACGGCGCCAGCTCGGCGAGCATCGTGTTCTGCAGCGTGTAATGATTGTACGAAAGGACCACGTCGAGCTCGGCGCGCTCGAGGATGTAGCGGAAGATCTTCATGGGGTAGCCGCTGACGCCGATGAACCGCACCTTGCCCTGGTCCCTGACTTTCCGCAGCGCGGGCAACGTCTCCTCGACGATTTGGGCCATGTCGACGAATTCGATGTCGTGGCAGAGCATGATATCGAGGTATTCGACGCCCATCCGCTCCAGACTGAGGTCGACGCTTTCCACCACGCGGCGGGCGGAGAAATCGAAGTGCGCGGGAGCATAGCGCCCCAGTTTACTGCCGAGGTAGTACCGGTCGCGCGGCACATTGCGCAGCGCGGTCCCAAGCAAGCACTCGCTCAAGCCGCGCCCGTAGTAGGGTGAAGTGTCGATGAAGTTCATGCCCGACTCGAGCGCCGTGCCGACCGAGCGGATCGCCTCCTGAAAATCGACCGGGCGGAACTCCTGCCCCAGCGACGAGGCGCCGTAGCTCAGCACCGAGAGGTTCAGGCCCGTCCGGCCGAGTGGTCGAAACTGCATGGTCAGCACGTCCCGCGATCGCACGAATCACGCCCGCAAGCGGGCATTTTACCGTCAAGGCGCGGAAAGTTACACGGGGTCGAGCGGAAATCGCCGCAGCCCGCCTGTTAGCTCGATCGCCTCATTTGGCAGGCGCCTTCACGGCTCCCCAGATATCGACCTCGCGAGTGTTCATTTGCGGGCGTCCGGGCGTGCTGCGGCCGTCGGCGACGTACTTTTCCAAGAGCTTCGTGAGCCGTGCGACTCTCTCAGGGTGGTCGCCCTCGACATCGTTCCGCTCACCGAGGTCGGCGGCCAGGTCGTACAGTTGGACTCGTGGTAGCTTGCCGGCCTCGTCGCTGCCCGGCACGGGCTTGCTCCAGCCGCCGGAGTCGGGGCAAAGCGCAAGCTTCCACTTGCCCTGCCGGATCGCAAACGAACCGTTGACCGAGTGGTGTACCACCGCCTCGCGCAACGGCGCCTCGGCCTGGCCCAGCAAGGCCGGCAACAGGCTCACGCTGTCTTCACCGGCGTCGTCAGGCAGCGGGGCCCCGACGATCGCGGCACAGGTCGCCAGCAGGTCGGTGTGGCAAATCGTCTGATCGCTGCGCGAGGCGGGCTTGACCTTGGCCGGCCAGCGAACGACGAACGGCACACGGTGCCCGCCCTCGAATATGTCGGCCTTGTGGCCGCGGAACACATGGTTTGGATTGTGTCCCTTGGCCAGGAGCTCGCCGAAATTGGCCATGGGCGAGCAGCCATTGTCGCTGGTGAAGACCACCAGCGTGTTTTCGGTCAGGCCGTGGGAGTCGAGGGCGTCGAGCACTTCGCCGACCGCGGCATCGGTCGCGATGACGAAATCGGCATAGGTATTGAGGCCACTGGCGCCTTGCCAATTTTCCGTCGGGACGATCGGAGTGTGCGGGCTGGCCAGCGGAAGGTAAAGAAAGAACGGGCGGCCGGCCTTCGCGCCGGCCGCGCGCCGGGCGATGTACTCGACGGCTTTATCCGTGAGCGCGGGCAGCACGTCCATCGCCTCGAAGTCGGCGGCGGCAGGTCCTTTGCGGGTTGCGCCGCCTTCGCGGCCGAGCATCATGGGGAACTGCTTATCGACCGTGGGCACGACGGTCACACGGTCGTTTTCGATGAACGTGTAAGGGACCATGTCGAGCGAGGCGCTGATGCCGAAATACTCGTCGAAGCCCAGCGAGTTCGGGCCGTCGGCGATGGGCCGCGTGAAATCGACGTTCCAGCCCTCGGGGCCGTTTTCGATGCCGTCACCGAACTTGGGCGCGCCGGGCTTGAGCGGCCATTTCATTCCCAGGTGCCATTTGCCGAAGGCCGCGGTGTGGTAGCCTTGCCGCTTGAGCATTGCCGCCACGGTCAGCCTGCCTTGCTCGATGAGCCGCGGACTGTGTCCCCCTTGCACGCCCGACGGCAGCCGCGAGCGCCAGGCGTAGCGGCCGGTCAAAATGCCGTAACGCGTGGGCGTGCAGACCGACGAGCCGGAGTGCGCGTCGGCGAAGATCATCCCGGCCGCGGCCAGCCGGTCGATGTTCGGCGTGGCGATTTTCCCATCGGGGTTCAGGCACTTGACGTCACCGTAGCCCAGGTCGTCGGCCAGGATGTAGACGATGTTCGGCGAGCCTGCCGAATCGGCTCCTCGTGCCGTAAATTGCGGCACAATTATGAGAAAAGCCCAGGCGAGGCTACTTCCGTAGGTAGTTATTTTGTGTAGCAAATGTCGGCGTAAGAGCCCGCCAGGGAACGAACAACGTAGGACCGGTGGCATGGCTTGAACCTGCATGGGGCGGTTCGTGTTTCATAACGGATGGTGGCCGTAGGCAAAAATCCAGATTGGTCATCGGCCGCAAAGCGATGACGAGGGCATTTCGGCGGAGTACGATCTAGCTCTGACACTCCGTGGCGGAGGTTTCGTTTTGGGGTCTGGCAACCGGGCCAAAGGCTGCCTCAGTCGATGACGGTTAGTCGAAGGACATCTCTTGCGTAGGACAGAATCTCGTCCCGAATCTTTGAAAAAGTTAGCTCGCCGCTGCTCTTTTGCATGGCAGCAGCGATAGCCCGCGCCACCGTCAGCCGTACCGCGGCATTCATTGGTCGTTGAAACTTCGTGCTCTTCAGGTCGTAATCGGCATCGTTGCGGTCCGACCTCAACGAGTTGAGCTGGTCCGCAGCAAATACGAGGTCGTCGGACTGAGATTGGTCCAAACACCGTTTCACGTGGGTGTGAACACCGCCGTCGCTTCTTGCGAAACGGACGCCGCAAGCCTCGACAAATTCCCTCGCAGCATGAAACGCCCCGTAGTACGAGCGGCTGACGGAGGTCCGGAGGTCGACCTCATTGGCGCTCGTTGAGAGCCGCGCGGCAAGATCGAAGAACTGGTCGCCGTTCATCTTTGGGCGTCGATTCCGGCGGCGGGCTGCGCGTCGATCGACAGACGAAAGATGCCACGTCGTTCACGGTCGATTTGACGCAACCCGCGGTGCCACTCGTCGTGCTTGGCGACAACTTCATCCACCGTTCCTTCCGCTGAGACGTGGAACACGAAATACGTTTCGCCGGGAATTTCTGGGTCTTGGGCATGCTCGATTCGACAGCCCGCCGCGAAAAGCGTCGCGGTGAGCTCGTCCACGGCTCGCAGCTCGCGGTCAACGGAGGTATCACCACTGCCAGGCAAAAACGAGGTCAGCAGAAGTTCCGGGGAACGACCAAGGTCTGCCATAATCAGCATGCCTTTCGACCGTAGGCGCGGCACGGCGACGCCCAACCGCTGTGTCAAGACGCGAACCAACCGTTCAAGTTTCGCTCATTTCGCGCCGGAATGCAATGGTGGACGGAATCCCGGGAATCCCGACTTACAGTTCGCCTGCGGCCGCCAGGCAAGCCTAACTGCCAGGCGCGCGCAAACGTCCAAACGGCGTCGAACCACTCGGCCATGTTCCTTGGAGAGCGGTCACTCGGTTTGTCGCAGTTCGTTCACTTGCTCGACGATGTCTTGCACGATCAACTCCTCGACCCGAGGATCCCACGGGGCAGGCAGGCCGTAGTAAACCATCGAATCGGCACCTTCATAACCGCCCTCAAGCAGGACGCGGCGTGAAGGCACATAGGCCATGACGTCGTTGGTGTAGCCCGATACCCAAAATCGCGTCCGCGCCAAACAACCTCCACCGCCCTGGGTTCAAACCAGTTCGCGAATCGGGTCGCGGCGGTCGAGCAGGTATTGAGGACGCCCGCCGTGATCGAGGATGGTCGTGGTGCCGGCGTCGATGCCGAGTTGCCAGTACAGCGTGGCAAACACGTCCTGATAGTGAATCGGACGGTCCTGGGGTACCTCGCCTAAGCGGTTGGTGGAACCAATGACCTGCCCCATCCGCATGCCGCCGCCGGCCAGCAAGGCGCAGGAAACTTGCGGCCAATGGTCTCGACCGCCACCCGCGTTGATTCGAGGCGTGCGTCCAAATTCACCCCAGGCGACCACGCTGACGTCGTGATCGAGCCCTCGTGCGTGCAGGTCCTCGACCAGGGCCGTGATTCCCTGGTCGAATTTTGCCAATTGCTCGGGCAACCGCTCGAAGTTTCCCCCGTGCCGGTCCCAACTGCCAAACGACAACGTGACGCAACGGGCCCCGGCCTCGACCAGGCGCCGAGCCATCAGGAACTGGTCCATCCAGTGGGGGCCGGCGTCCTCACCAAACGCCGGAGCGGCACTGCCACGGCCGTACCGATCGCGGACCAACGGGTCTTCGCGCTCCAGATCGAGCGCCTCGACCAGCTTGCTCGATGTCAGCACGTCAAACGCCTTTTGCGTGAAAACGTCGACGCCCTGCATGGTTGAGCTGACTTCCGCCTGGCGTCGGAAACGATCAAAGCCTGCCAAGAGCGCCTGGCGATGGCGCAATTGGTCGAGCGTCACGCCGTTGAGCCGCATGTCGGCCATACCTTCGCCGTCCGGTTGAATTGGCGCATGGGCAAGGCCAAGAAAGCCCGGCAGGCCGGGATTCGAATAAGGAGCGTGCCTGGTCGTGGTCGTCAGGCCGACGAACGGCGGAACGGCCTTGTCGACCGGCCCCTGCAGTTTCGCGACGACTGAGCCGAGCGACGGATGATTGTTCTGCCGACCTTGCGGTCCAATCGGGTAGCCGCTCAGACACATATCCGAGGCGTGCTGGTCGGGCGATCCGTAAAGCGAACGAATGACGGCGAACTTGTCCATCATCGTCGCCAGCCGCGGCAAGTGCTCGCAGATTTCGATTCCGGGAACGTTGGTCGCGATCGGACGAAACGAGCCGCGGATTTCGACGGGCGCTTGCATCTTCAGGTCATACATGTCCTGATGTGACGGGCCGCCCGACAGGTAGATCATGATGACGGCTTTGTGCGACGGCTTCGCGCCGGCCGCCGCTTCGGCCCGCAATAGGTCGGGTAGCGCCATCCCACCCAGCGCCAGCCCGCCGATTTTCAGGAAGTGCCGCCGCGCCTGGCGGTCGCAAAACGTCGACGGCCGGCGACCGAGAATGGCTAGCACGAAATTCCTCCTGTTTCGGAAACGGGGCGACAGAATCACATTAACCAAATTCGACGCGCCAAGTCAACCCGGCCGGCGGATGCCGCGGCGCTGGCGTCGACCCCAACGGGGGTCAAATTCCAGAGCCTAGGGCAACGCCCTAGGAATGCCGGCCACCGGAATAATTTCACCCCAACGGGGTGACACCGGTAACACCCGAACCTTGTCCGGCGCACGTCGTTGTGTGCCTTGCTTGCGCCGCGGGTTCGTGTCGAGGCGCGCCATGCACTGCACAACCCAGCACTGCCTCCGGACGCCATTTACTTGTTCTTCTTCGCGACGCCCAACTTTTCAAGCTTGGCGGCGACGTCCTTGCCGTGGCTCTCGGTCTTCACTTCCTTGTCGATGTCGAGGATCTTGCCGTCCTTGCCGATGTAAAACGTCCAACGGAACGGTGCCTCGCGCTCGGGAGTCACCACGCCATAGGCCTTGGCGACCTCTTTCGTTGGGTCGCTCAGAATTGGGTAATCGAGCTCGAGCGACTTGGCGAAGTCCTTGTTCACTTCCGGCGTATCGCAGCTCGCGGTGAAATAGGCCACGTCGAATTGCCGCAATTCCTTGCCGCTCGCACGGAGCGACTT
>DATLQY010000883.1:0-14538 GCA_035534975.1 Pirellulales bacterium | reverse complement strand
GACGCCGGGAATGGCCATTGCCCAGCTCATCGTCGAGGAGGTGCGAGGGATTCCGGTCCGGAATGACAGCCAGTTCCAGGGGCAAAAGGTTCCGGCCGGCGTCGTAACCTCGTAGTTTGGACTCTCGCCCGAAAACTTTCAGGTTTTGGCCCGCACACGAGTTTCGGAATTCTCACGAATTCCGCTACGAATTCGCCGCCGCGCGGTGGAAGGACTTCACGCATGAACCGTTTCCACCGCCGCAGTGCTTGGCTTTTTTGCCTTTCGCTGTGTGTCGCCGGAAGGGCAACTCGCCACGCGGCCGCCGATTCGGCCGACGTGATTTTCCACCACGGAAAAATCGCCGTCGTCGACGGTCGGTTCTCGGTGGTCGAGGCGCTCGCCGTCAAGGACGGGCATGTCCTGCGGGCCGGGACCAACGAGGAATTGCTGGCCGCGAAGGACGCGTCTACGACGCTGGTCGATCTCGAGGGCAAGTTCGTCCTGCCGGGCCTGATCGATTCGCACGTCCATCCCTGCGGCGCCTCGCTCACGGAGTTCGACCACCCCGTGCCCGAGATGGAGTCGATCACCGACGTGCTGGCCTACATCCGTTCACGGGCCGACTCGCTGCCGGAAGGGCAATGGATCGTCGTCAAGCAGGTCTTCATCACGCGGCTGCGCGAGCAGCGCTATCCGACCAAGGCCGAGCTCGACGCGGCCGCGCCGCGACACCCCGTCGTGTTCGCCACCGGCCCCGACGCTTCAGTCAATTCACTGGCACTGTCGGAAAGCGGCATCGACCGCGACTTCAAGCCGACCGGAGAGGGCAAGATCGAAAAGGACCCCGCAACCGGCGAGCCGACCGGTATTCTGCGCAGCGCCGAGCGCTACCTCAAGATCGAGTCGGCCGGCCCCCAGCCCACGCCCCAACAGCAGGACGACCGGCTGCTCGAATTGTTGCGCGATTACACGGCGATGGGCCTGACCGCGGTGCTCGATCGCGACGCCGGCCCCGGTCATGTCGAGCAGTACCGCCGATTGCACGCCGTGGCGAAGCTGCCGCTTCGCGTGAGGATTTCGCACTCGCTCAAAACGACCGTCGGGCTCGACGCGATCCGCGAGGAAATCCGACGCATCGCCGCCGACCCGCTTACGGCGGGCGACGAAAAACTGCGGATCATCGGCGTGAAGACCTATCTCGACGGCGGCATGCTTACCGGCAGCGCTTACATGCGGGAACCCTGGGGAGTGAGCCAGATCTACGCGATCGACGACCCCGCCTACCGAGGCTTGCGTTATATTCCCGATGAGACGCTCGTCGCGATCGTGCGGGCCACAGTCGAAAGCGATTTGCAATTCACCGCGCACAGCGTCGGCGACGGGGCGGTGCATGCGCTGCTCGACGCTTATGAAGAAGTCAACCGCGCTGTGCCGATCGCCGCCACCCATCCCTGCGTGACCCACTCGAACTTCATGAGCCGCGAGGCGATCGACAAGGCGGCGAAGCTCGGGGTACACGTCGACATTCAGCCCGCCTGGCTTTATCTCGACACGCGCACGCTGGTGGCCCAGTTCGGCGAAAAGCGGCTGCGCTGGTTCCAGCCCCTGGCGAGCCTGTTCGCGGCCGGGGTCACCGCCGGGGGCGGCAGCGACCACATGCAGAAAATCGGCTCGATGCGGTCGGTGAACCCCTACAATCCGTTCCTGGGAATGTGGGTCACGATCACGCGGCGAGCACGCTGGTACGACGCCGCGCTGCACCCCGAGGAGGCGCTTTCGCGCGAGCAGGCGATTCGCTTCTACACGATCAACAACGCCCGCATCCTGCGGATGGACGACCAGATCGGTTCGCTCGAGCCGGGTAAGCTGGCCGATTTCGTCGTGCTCGATCGCAACCTGCTCACCTGCGCCGTCGACGAGATCAAGGAGACCAAGGCCCTGAAGACGTACGTCGCGGGGAAACTGGTGGAATGAGCAGGCGCCAGCATCGCGCAATAGCACCGGCGCTGCGACAGCCAGGGGCAACGCCCCTGGTTCGCAGAACGAAAACCTGTTAAAGCCCCAACGGTGCGCGCTGAGCGTTTTGCCGCCGCAACGCTCAGCGCGCACCGTTGGGGCTTTACGAGGTATCGCGCGGCCGCGTTCCTGGGGCGTTGCCCCTGGCTGTCGCAGCGCGCCCTTTCAGGGCGGGCGGCGTTGCCGCTCCACATCCCCAAATCTCCTCCGTATCCCCACATCCCCCTAAAAAAACGACTCCATTTCGAACGGGCCGCCTCATTGCTCGATTTGCAACTCGGGCAGCTTCTGCTTGAGGGCCTTGACGCCGGCGGCCGTGACCTTGGTGTCGGCCAGGTTCAGCGCGCGGAGTTGCGACAGGTTTGCGAGCTGCGCGAGACCGGCGTCGGTGACGTGCGTGCCTTGCAACGTGAGTCCCTCCAGTTTGGTAAGCTTCGTGAGGTGTGCCAGGCCGGCGCTGGTGACCTTGGTGCCCAACAGGCCGAGAAATTTCAGGCTGGAAATGGCCGCCAGGTGCTCCAGCCCGTCGTCCGACACGTGCGTGCCCAGCAGGTTCAACGACTCCAGATTGGTGAGCGCTTCGAGGTTCGCCAGGCCCGCGTCGGTGATGTGCGCATCGTACAGGTTCAGTTCCTTCAGACTGGTGAATGGCTTCAGGTGGACCAGTCCCTTGTCGTTGACGAGCGTGTCGCCCAGATCGAGCACTTCCAGGTTCTTCAAGCCGGCCAGTTGCGAGAATCCCTCTCCGCGCACCTGGGTATGTCGCAGGTCGAGAGTTTGCAACCGGGTCAGCGGCTTGAGGCGCGCCAGTCCCTTGTCGGTGACCCTGGTGCCCGTGAGCACGAGCGTGTGCAGGTAGACCAACTCATCCAGTTCCGCCAGTCCCGCGTCGCTGATCTTCGTGCCGATCAGGCTCAGTTCCTCGAGTTTGGTCAATCCCTTGAGGTTCGCCAGTCCCGCGTCGCCGATGTCGGTCAGGGCAAGGCTCAGGTCGCTGAGCTTGGGCAAGTCCGCGAGTTGTTCCAGTCCGGCGTCGGTGATCTTGGTGGCACTGAGGTACAAGTGCTTCAAGCCGGCGAGCCCCTTGAGGTGCGCCAGCCCCTCGTCGGACAGCGCGGTGAAACCCAGGTCGAGCACGCGTAAGTTCGACAAACCGGCAAGGTGCTCCAACCCCGGACCAACGACTGCGGTTTCCTTGAGGTCGAGCCGCTGCAAGTTGGCGAGCTCGGCCAGATGGGCCAGACCTGCGTCGGTGACGCGGGAGTTGTCACCCAGATCCAATATTTCGAGTCCGGTCAACGGCTTCAGTTGGGCAAGGCCCTCGTCGGTGACTCGCGAGCGGAACAGGTGCAGCGTCTTGAGTTTGGCCAGCCCGTCGAGCTGTTTGAAACCGGAGCCCGTGACCAAGGTGTCGGAAACGGCCAGTTCCACGAGGTTCGTGAGTTTCTTGAGGTGCGAAAGCCCTTCGTCGGTCACATGGGTATTGTAGAGCGTCAAGGTGGCAAGTTTCGTCAGGCCGCTGATGTTCGCCAGGCCGTCGTCGGTGACGTGGGTGCCCGACAAATCGAGCCATTCGAGAGTGGCGAGTCCTTTGAGGTGGACCAGTCCTTTGTCGGTGGTCTGCGTCTGCCAGAGGTTGAGCTTGCGGAGCCCTTTGAGGCCCTTGAG
Organism: Pirellulales bacterium; assembly: GCA_035534975.1. Classification (GTDB taxonomy): domain Bacteria; phylum Planctomycetota; class Planctomycetia; order Pirellulales; family JAICIG01; genus DATKSN01. The sequence continues at coordinate 10,872 of DATLQY010000883.1, read as the reverse complement.
CTGGGCGAGGTCCTTGTCGGTCACGTGGGAGTTGGCCAGGTCGACGGCGACGATTTGCTTCTTGGCGTCGAATTCGGTATTGCCGCCGAGCTTGCGGATTTCGGCGACCAAAGCTTCCTGGCCGGCGGCGGGCGCGGCGGCGAGCGAAACGACGAACACGACGGAAAACAGCGCTGCCGCGGCGAAATTCATGGTACACCCTGTGAAAAAAGTGGGGAAACGGGTCCGCGTCGATTGGTGGCGCAGCCAAGGGTTACGGTCGCCAGACCGCCCCCCGGCCTTGCTAAGATAGCCTGCGCCAAGGGGGGTCGCAAGCATGGCGATCCGAGTTTGTCGATCGCGGCGGGTGTGCGGGTAGGACCCGTTGAAACGGATCGCCGTTGCGCCGAATGTACTTCTCAAGCTGGTCGTCGAAGAACTTGCACTACTTTACGTCAGAATCTCCTTGACTACCTTGCCTTCCACGTCCGTCAGCCGGAAGTCGCGGCCTTGAAAGCGGTAGGTCAGGCGCTCGTGGTCGATGCCCAAACAGTGCAGGATCGTGGCATTGAGATCGTGTACATGGACGGGCTTTTCGACGACGTTGTAGCTGAAATCATCGGTCTCGCCGTAGACGATACCCGGCTTGACGCCTCCACCGGCCAGCCACACGGTGAAGCAGCGGGGATGGTGGTCGCGACCGTAGTTGTCCTGGCTCAAGGCGCCCTGGCTGTAGATCGTGCGGCCGAATTCACCGCCCCAGACCACGAGCGTGTCGTCGAGCATGCCGCGCCGCTTGAGGTCCTTGATCAGCCCGGCACTCCCCTGGTCGACGTCCTTGGCCTGCATGCGGATGCTCGCCGGCAGGTTGCCGTGATGGTCCCAGCCGCGGATGAAGACCTGGGTGAACCGAACGCCGCGCTCCGCCAACCGCCTTGCCATGAGACAGTTATGTGCGAACGTGCCCGGCTCTTTGACCTCGGGACCGTAAAGGTCCAACACGCCTTGCGGCTCTCGCGAGATATCGGTTAGCTCCGGCACCGAGGTCTGCATGCGGAAAGCCATTTCGTACTGCGCGATGCGGGCGGCGATTTCCGGGTCGCCGACGGCCTCCTGTCGCTTGTGGTTCAAGGCGGACAAACCGTCGAGCATTCGCCGCCGCGCCGCCGAGCTCACGCCGGGCGGGTTCGAGAGATAGAGCACCGGGTCGCCGCTGGAACGCAGTGCCACGCCCTGGTGCCTGGTCGGCAGGAAGCCGGCGCCCCAGAGCCGCGAAAAGAGCGCCTGGCTCCCCGACTTCGAACTCCAGCGCGAGTGCAGCACGACGAAGGCCGGCAGGTCCTGATTGGGGCTGCCGATACCATACGAGAGCCAGGCCCCGGTGCTGGGACGGCCGGGCAACTGGCTGCCGGTCTGGATGAACGTGATCGCCGGGTCATGGTTGATCGCCTCGGTGTTCATCGTCTTGACGATCGTGATGTCGTCGGCGATCGAACCGATGTGGGGCAACAGCTCGCTGAACCAAGCGCCGTGCCTGCCGTATTGCTGGAACTTGAAGAGCGAGGGGGCGATCGGGAACCTCGTCTGACCGGAGGTCATGGTCGTGATCCGCTGACCATTGCGGACCGAGTCGGGCAAGTCCTTGTCGAACCACTCTTGCATCTTGGGCTTGTAGTCGAACAAGTCGATTTGCGAGGGAGCGTCGGCCATGAACAGCCAGATCACGCGCTTTGCCTTGGGAGCGTGGTGCAACGCGGGCAAGACGCCAAGCGTCGTGGGGGCCGCCGCGGCACCGGCGTCGGCGGCGAAGAGCGTGGGATTCAAGAGCGATGTCAACGCCGCGGTGCCGATGCCTGCCGCCGAACGGGCGAAAAAATGGCGGCGTGTTTCGGTAATTGCGTGTTCTTGACGCGGAGTCATTGAGAAGATCCGAAGTTAAACAAATGGACAAGTTCCATAAGAGGGGATGGGGATGAGGAGGGGATAGGGGGATGAGGAAGGGTTTCTATTCTCTCGTTCCCACCGCGTGCTCCGCGTGGGAACGACGGGGGTATTTCAAGTTGTTCCCTGTAATCTGTTCTCTTTGTCTTCATCCCCACATCTCCTCCGTATCCCCTCATCCCCTTTTTCGAAACCGTCGTCGTTCGTTTCGTCCTATTCCTTCGTAATCACCTCATCCAGGTTCAAGATCAAATTCGCGACCATCGCGTACGCGGCCAGCTCGCCGGCGTCGAGAGTCTCATCGCGCTTCGAGTCGCCGACGGACAACAGTTTCGCGGCGGCTTCCTTGTCGGCCTGGTACTCGGCAAGCTGACCTTGGTGAATCCGGACGAGCACCGCCAATTCGTCGGGGAGCGGTTGCCGTGCCGTGGCGACGCGGAAGGCGTGGGCGATCCGCGTTTCGACCGTCGCGCCCCCTTCGGTCATCGCCCGCTCGGCGAGCTTGCGGGCGGCTTCGACGTACTGCTTGTCGTTCATCAGCACCAGCGCTTGCAGCGGCGTATTGGTCCGCGCCCGCCGCACGGTACACGTCTCGCGCGAGGGTGCGTCGAACGTCGTCAGCGACGGCGGCGGCGCGGTCCGCTTCCAGAACGTGTAGAGGCTGCGTCGATAAAGCGCGTCGCCCTGGTCCTGCTGGAAAATCGACGTGTTGCTCCCCAGGAACGCCACGGCTTCCCAAACACCCTCCGGCTGGTACGGTCTGACGCTGTGCCCCCCAATCCGCTCGACGAGCAAGCCGCCTGCCGCCAAGGCCGCGTCGCGGACCACCTCTGCGTCGAGACGGAAGCGTGGGCCGCGGGCCAAGAGCAGGTTCTCGGGGTCGCGTTCGAGCAGTTGCGGCGTGGCGCGGGACGACTGCTGGTAGGCATACGTCATGACGATCAGCTTTTGGAGTTGTTTCACGTTCCAACCGGAGCCGACGAACTCGGTTGCCAGCCAGTCGAGCAGCTCCGGGTGCGTGGGCCATTGGCCCTGGGCGCCGAAATCGCCGGACGTTTTGACGATGCCGGTTCCGAAATACTGTTGCCAAAAGCGGTTCACGGCCACGCGGGCGGTGAGCGGGTGCGAAGGCTGAACCAGCCACTGGGCCAGGCCCAGGCGATTGGCCGGCGCGCCCGCGGGCATGGGCGGCAGCGCGGCGGGCGTGCCGGCAACCACCTTTTCGCCCTTCTTGTCGTAAGCGCCTCGCACCAGGATGAACGTGTCGCGCGGCTTCGGCATCTCCTGCATGATCATCGTCGTGGGAATCGTCGCGTCGAGCGAGGTCAGCTCCTGCTCGGCTTTGGCGAGGCGCTCGTGCCCGGCGGCGAACAGCGGCCGGGACTTGGCGTAAACGTGCTCCAGGAAGTAGTCGCGAACGGTTTTCTTCTGGTCGTCGTTCCGCGCGGCCTCGTCGACCTTGATGGCGTCTTGAACGCCCTGCGGCAACGTCGATTTGCTCTGCGAACGTTCGTAGCCCACCCAGGCGAGCTGCGATTCGAAGCTTTCGCCGGCCTGAAGAGTGCGAGAGACGATGCCCGCCTTGTCCCAATAACACGTGCCGTCGTGCTGCGTGAAGGCCCAGCCGTTGATCATCGCGCCGGGGTTCAGGCCGACCTTGGCCGCTTCGACTTCAAGCCGCACCCATTGGCCGGGTTCGGGCAAGGGGCCCATCGGCACCCGGCCGGCCGAGCCGGCGGCGCCCCATGGGATGACGTCGTCGCCCCAAATGGCGCGGTGTTCCCAGGAGCCGTCGTTGAACTGCAGCATCACCTCCTTGGGTTTGTCTTGCGGGTCGAGGTAGACATAGGCGAAAAGCTTGTCCCCCTCGCCCACGCGCAGCCCGCGCTCGGCGCCGGTGAAAAAGTGCTGGCTCAAACCGGCGGCCTTGCGGGTCGATGACTTGTCTCCGCTGAGCACGGGGCTTGGCGCCGTGACGAACTGCCAAGGAGTGTTCCCTTCCGGCTTGGCGCCTGCGGGCAGGTCGTCGTCGATCCAAACGAATTCGCGCGGCTCGGGTGGTCCGGCCGTGGCCACGGCTGGCTCGACGTACTCGACCTTGGCCAGTTCGTCCTCGATCTGCCTCCGCGTCTCGGAGATCTCGCTTGTCAGTTGTTGCTGCCGGGCGGCCTGTTCGGGCGATGGGGTCTTGATGATCGGCGGGGGAGCCATCGCGTTGCCGTCCATCGCCCGCTCTTCGACGCTGCTGAAGAAGGCGTAGAGCTGGTAGAATTCCCGCTGCGAAAGCGGGTCGAACTTATGATCGTGGCAGACGCAGCAACCCATGGTCAGCCCCATGAATACCGTGGCGGTGGTCTCGACCCGGTCGACGGCGTACCGCACGAGGACTTCGTCGTCGATCGAGCCCCCCTCGCTCGTCGAGACGTTGCAGCGGTTGAAGCCGGTGGCGATCCGCTGATCGAGCGTGGGGCTCGGCAGGAGATCGCCGGCAAGCTGCTCGACGGTGAACTGGTCGAACGGCAGGTTGCGGTTGAAGGCGTCGATCACCCAGTCGCGGTATTTCCAGAGCGCGCGCTCGTTGTCGAAATGCAAGCCGTGCGTGTCGCCGTAGCGCGCGGCGTCAAGCCAGTAGCGGGCCATGTGCTCGCCATAGCGGGGCGACAAGAGCAAGCGGTCGACGAGCGCTTCGTAGGCACCCGCCGATGTGTCGGCGAGGAAGGCGTCGACTTCGGCGGGAGTGGGGGGCAAGCCCGTCAGGTCGAACGTCACGCGCCGCGCGAGGGTCACTTTGTCGGCGGCCGGCGCGGGCTCGAGACCCTCGGCTTCGAGCCTGGCCAGCAGGAAACGGTCGAGGGGGTTATGGACCAGCGCTTCGCGCAGCACTTGCGGCGGCGCGACGCGTGCCGGGGGAAGAAACGACCAATGTCCGCGGAACTCAGCGCCCGCTTCGACCCACCGGGTGAGCTTGTCGATTTCGTCGGGCTTGAGCGTCTTGCCGCTGGCCGGGGGCGGCATTCGCTCGAGCGGATCGGCCGAGGTGATCCTGGCGACCAGGGCGCTGGCGGCGACGTCTTTGGCGACGATGGCCTTCGCGCCCGAATCGAGTTGGGCGGTCGCGCCCTCCGGCTTATCGAGCCGCAGCCCGGCCTGGCGTTGCGTTTCGTCGGGGCCGTGGCACTTGTAGCAATAGTTCGAGAGGATCGGCCGGATATCGCGGCTGTAGTCGGGCGGCCGCGGACCCTCGGCGCGGGCCGTGGCAAGGGAGCATATTGAGCACGGCACGGGGACCAAGCAAGTAGCCAAAGTCAAGATTTGGGACCAAACGCGGCAAGTTTGGCACGGACGCTGCTGCATGGCGGGGCTTGGCGTGTTGAGGCGGGCAAAGCGGGCGGGGATACTTGCAATTCTACACGCCGGCGCTGAACGCGCAAAGTACGAATTGCACCCATTTCCCGCGATGGATCGAGTCGCGGTCGGCTCGAGGTCACGCGGGGCAGGCACTGCCCAATCCCAGAAATGGGCAACCGAAGTGAAAATGGGACAGTACCTGGCGCGAGTGTTTTTCAACCCTGGAACACGGCTTTGGGCCTCGCCTGCTCCATCGCGTGCAGGATTTGCATCAGGTCGTAGGCGGTCAATTCGTAGAGCAATTGCGTCACCTTCGCGTGCAACTCGGGAGGCAACGCCGGCTCGACCTCCTTCATGATTTTCACCAGCCTTCCCTCCTGGGCCTTGAGCTCGGAGTCGTCGATTCTGCCGTCGGCCATCGCCTCGACGAACGGCGTCAGGCGGCGCGCGTAGCGCTCAATCGTCGGCTGGTGCGACACGCCGTCGAGCCAGGTGAGTTTCGGCGCCGCCGCGGTGCGCTTCGGTTTGGCCGATCCGGCGGCGATGCTCCGCTTGCCCGCCGCCTTGTTCTTCGCAGGGACCGGTTTGCTCTTGGATTTCGTCTTCACCGGAAGCCTGGTCTTGCGTTTCTTCTTGGCCATGGAGAGCCTCTTGGGGATTGTGATAATCAGGTTTTCGGTTTTGGCTGGGAGTTCATTCGTGGTCCATCGTCCGTGGTCCGACGCCGAATACAACGCGGGCAAAACCGGGGGGCTAACGCCGGGGTACCTGCGCAGCGGGTCGGCTCGCCTTGTCCCCCGCAACTGACCAATGACCAGTGACCATTGACAAATAACATCACTCTTCCAGCAACTGCCGGATCGCGACCAATCGTTCTTGCAATTGACTGCGGCCGTTGGGTTCGGCGACCTTGGTCCTCCAGCGCTCGGGCAGAAACGAGAGCTGCGAGCATTCGAGCACGGCGGCGATTTCTTGCAGCTCCTTTTCCAAACCTTGGGCCGAGGGGATGAACTCTTCGAGAGCTTGCCGGAGGTCGGCCCGCGACAACTCGCCGCGGCCTGCGGTGAGCGCCGCGCGTTTCGCCGCCAGCACGACGCTTTCGATGTCGGCGCCGCTCAAATGACGGTCGGCCGGCACTTCCACCACCGCGTCGGCCGCCAGCTTGACCTTGTTCTTGCGGGCCATCACCTGGAACATGGCGGCGAACTCGGGCTGCTCCAACGGGTAGAACAGCGGGATGTGGACCTCGGCCCGGCCTTGCCGCTTCAGGTCGATCGGCAGCAAGTCGGGGCGGCTCGTCAACAGCATCCAGACGATTTTGCCACGGTAGGAGGTGTCGCCCATCTGGCCGGCGATCATCGAGAACACGCGGCTCGATGTGCCCGAATCGCCCTCGGCCCGGCGATTTCCCAGGGCCGCGTCGGCTTCGTCGATAATCACCACCACCGGACCCAACGAGCGGAGCACGGTCAGCACCTGTTCGAGGTTCCCCTCCGTCTCACCGACGTACTTGGAACGGAAGTTGCGCAGCGTGACGCACGGGATGCCGATCGAGCCGGCATAGCACTCCGCCAGGAACGTCTTGCCCGTGCCGACCGGGCCGGTGATCAAGTACCCCATCGGCGCCGCATCGAGTTGGCCGCGGCCGATCCAATCGGCATCCTCCCGAAGCCGCCGCCGGCAGGCTTCGTGCCCCACGACCATGTCGAGCGTGTGCTTCGGCTCGACGAACTCGACCAGCCCCTGGCATTGCCGCTCGATCAGGGTCTTCTTCAGCTCCTTGAACTTGCCCGCGTCGGCCCTGGCCGTGTCGCGTTTTTCCTGCGATACGAGCACATTCAGGCTCACCAGGCTCAGTCCACTGGTCATTTCGGCAAGTTGGTCGGGAGGCAGGCCGGGCTTTTCGGGCGCTTGCCTTGCTTGCGCTTCGCCTTGGTGTTCGGCACTACGGACCCAGCGGACGAAGCGCTCGCGCTGGTCGCGTTCGGGCATGGGGATTTTGATTGCCGCGACGTGCGGGTTTTGCACCAACCGATCATTGATCTCATTCAGCTTCTCCGACACCAGGCAGAAGGCGACGTTGGCCCGCTTGATGTACGGGTTTTGCGCCCAGCCGAGCATGCGGACCAGGCGGCCGGCTTCGCCCTTGGCCATCGTTGCCGGGTCGCCCGCGGGGACAAGGTACTGGGCGTAGTCGAAAATGATCGCAATTCGCTTGCGATTTTCGGCGTCGTCAACGAGGCTCCGCTCGATGAAGCGGTCCAAGAGGGCCAGGATCGCCTCGGCGTCGCGGGGCCAGGAGTTGGTCTCGCCCAGGCGGCCGGAGAGGTGCGAGAGCATGGCCTTGAGCCGGGCCGAATCGCCCCCGGCGAGCGGTCGCAGGCCGCGTCCCAGGTCGTAGTCGAGCACGATGTCCCAAGTTCCGAAGACCTGGGTGGCGAGGAACTCGGCCAGATTGGAATAGGTTTCGCCGTCGCCGTCGGCCGCCCGGCCGGCGATCAGGTCGTGGACGTTGCCATTGAGCACGAACAAGCAGGTGGTACCGGAGAAATAGAGGTCTGCCAACTCCTTCGCCCACGACGGGTACCAGTCGGGGAGACTGGGCGGCGCGGCGATCGTGGAGGGTTCGGCGGTCATGCGGCGGCTACACCATCGGGAGCACGACGGACGTGCGACAGAAAAATGGCGACAGAAAGATGAAGAAGGGAAGAAGAAAACGGTCGCTCCCGCGGGGCCCCATTTCGTTCGATTCCTCTCTCTTCCGCGTATTTTTCTGTCGTCATTTTTCTGTCGTTGCGTCGTTCGTTACTACGTGTGACGCGATTCGACACCTTGCCAGGCTGACATGGTTCACGACTGTGTCTGCTTGACGGGCATGGCGGGGCCCAACTCCTTGGTGGCTTGCGGGACGGCCGCCGTCTCGGGCGTGACCAGCCCCTGTGAGACTTCGAAATCCTTCAGGGCCTGGTCGGCCATCGACTTCTCCATTGCCTGCTCGCGCTGCACGTCGACGACGCCTTCGCTCGACAAATCGGCGGCCACGCGCGCTTTGGCCCGGTTCAGCCCGATTTTGTCTTGAATCACCTGCTCGATCTGGCCGAAGTCGGTGCTGACGTCGAAGTGGAAGCTGGTGGCGAGCTTGGCCATCTCGGCCTCGGCCCGGCTCATTTTCCATTCGGCGTCATATTTCTTGATGTTGTTCTGGACCTGCGTCAGCTTACCGCTGGCGTGCTTGATCTTCAGGAGGTTGTTGTTGTACGCCTCTTCGTGCATCTTGAGCTGCGCCTGGTTCTCAGCCAGGTCCTGCTTGGCCTTCTGCATCTCCAGCGCGTACTTGCCGGCCGAATCACGGTCGCCGGCTTGCAAGTACGCTTTGACCTTGGCCTCCAGGCTCTTGACGCGGGCTTCATCGCCGGCCACCTGCCGGCCGACGCGTTCGACGAGCGCCCGGTACTGTTCCAGCCCTTCGCGCCCCTCCTTGAGCTGGGCCACGGCCCGGTCGTATTCGTATTGCATCTGAGCGATCGGATCGGCCGTCCAGAAGAAGTTGGCGAGCTTGTTCACCTGCGCCGCCAGGGAGTGCCAGAGCTTGCTGATGATCATCGTGTACCTGCTGAATTGAAGGGCCGTGACAGCGGTTCTTCTATAACACCCGCTGGCATGGCCTGTCAAACTATCGACCTGTTTTTTGCGGATTATTGTTGACAACGGCCCCGCGGCGGTAAGATCCGTGGTGGAGCGACGAATCGGTAGAGAGAGCAGGGGATGGGGCGACGCGGAGAGGGGGAGACGCGGGAATACGGAAAGCGACCGACCAATGACAACCGACCAGTGACAACGGCCCCATGACAACTTCACCCGATTGGCTTCGCCGGCTTGAAAATGCCCTGGATTACGCCGCGCTACAACAAACCTTCTCGGAAATCGTGGCCGAGGCCCAGTCGGGCAAGGAAAGCCCCGAGCTGGCTCGCGCCATCGACGCGGCCGTCAAACGGCTGGAGGAGGAGCGTGCCCGTGATGAACAGGAGCTGCGCGAAATCCAGGGCCGTTACGAATCGTTCCGTGAGGAAAACCAGGGGGTCGTGGGCTGGTTCAAACGGCACATCCCTTTCACGGAAACTCGCAAACAGGAGAAAGAGCACGTGTACGAGGTCGCCGACCAGCAGGCCGAGATCCTGGCCGACAACCTGGTCATCGCCCGTGCGCAGATGATCAAGGAGCGGTTCGTGGCCCCTGCCGACCGTAAATTGGGCCGCAGGCCGGCCGATTGGCAGGCCGAGCTGGCCCGCGGACGGAGCATCCACGAGTTGGCCACGTTGGCAGGGTCGTTGAAAGCCGTCGCGGCCGAGATCGACCGTTCGCGCGGATTCGTGCAACTGTTGAAGGAGGACATCGAGGCCTTCGCCGGAGCGCAATTCAAATCGAAGGAAGACCGCCAGCGGCGCGACGCCGACCTGGCCACCGCTCGCGACGAATTGGCCGAGTTGCAGCACGAGTTGGACCAGGAGACCGCGATCAAACAAGAAGGGCTCGAGCGCCTGGGCCGGTTGGTGACTGACGAGCTGACGGGTAACGACGCCGCATTCCGGGACGACGGCCATCACCTCGAACGGCTGCGCGCGGCCGCAACTCGGTTCGATGAAGCCCGCGGCGCGACGGCCAAACTGGCCGCCGCCGTCGGCACGCTGGGCGGCCTGGCCAAGGAGTTGCACGCCTTGCCCGGCGACTTGCAACAATTGCGTGAGACGCGCAAGAAGATCGAAGCGCGGCAGTCCGACGCCGCCATCGCGGCGGCGCGGAAAGCGGCCGTCCACGACGAGCGCCGCTCGCGGCTCGACGAGGCCGAGCGCGCTATGCGGCAGAAGCAGCAGGCGCTTGACGTCGTCAAGCAATCGGAGGCGGCCTACCGCGCCGAGCGGTTGGCGAACAAGCGCATGCCGCAGATGGCCGAGGCCGAGGTGGACGAGTCGCCCTACGCTCGGCAACTGCGCGAAGCTCAAGCGGCCCTCGATGTGGCCGCGGCGAGCGTCCGCGACACTCAGCCGGCCTGCGACCTGGCGAAACGCGAGGTGGACGAAGCGCAGCGGGCTTTGGCCGCCATCGATGCGCAGCTCAAGGAGGCCGGCGACAAGCTGGCCGTGATGGAACAGCGAGGTCCGCAGTTGCGCCGCGATCTGGCCACGGCGGCCGACGCCGGCCACTCGACGTTTACCGCGGCGGCGACGGCGCTGGCCGCGTACCTGCGCGGCGATACCACTTTGAGCGCCGCCCAATCGCTACGGAGCGAGGTGACCGGACCGCTCGTCGCCGGCTGGGTCGGTGGTGAGGGGCTCCAGCGCCCCTTCGCCGATGCGTTGTTTCCTTACATCGGCGCCGGTTGGGCCGAGCGCGACTTCCAGCGGCACTTGCAGGCCGCCGCCGTGCTCGAGCGGGTCGCCCAATGGGAAGAGTCGCACCGTCATGTGCTCGAGCAAGAACGGTCGGCCGTCGCCCTACGCCGCGAGTCCACTTGGAATCGCCGTTGCCGGGAGTTGCTGGGCGATGTTCTCACCGAAGAAGCCCGCCGCCATACCACGTTATAAGTCCAGGCTTCGGCGGACACCT
>DATLQY010000882.1:0-12708 GCA_035534975.1 Pirellulales bacterium | reverse complement strand
GTCATGTTCGCCCCGGAAATGACTACGGTGGTGCCTCCCGCTGTGGGTCCTGAGTTCGGGCTGACGCCGCTGACGCTCGGCGGCGCCTGGTAGATGAAATGGTCCGGGGCGCCGGTGGCCGACGTTCCTCCGGGACTGACGACGGTCACATCGATCGTGCCCGCCGACTCACTCGGGTCCACCGCCGTGATGCTCGTCGAGGAGTTGACGGTAAACGAGCTGGCGGCGACCGTGCCGAAATCGACGACGCTGGCACCGGAGAAATTCGTCCCAGTGATCGTCACCGACGTCCCGCCCGCCGTGCCGCCGAGATTGGGGCTGGTTCCGCTGACCGTCGGCGCGGCCTGGTAGCTGAACTGATCGGCCGAGCTCGTGGCCGAAGTGCCCCCGGCGTTGGTGACGGTCACATCGACCAGCCCCGCGGAATGGGTTGGATCGACCGCGGATAGGGAGGTGGATGAGTTTACAGTATAATTCGTGGCCGCGACGACGCCGAATGAGACTCCGCTGGCCGCCGTGAATCCGCTGCCCGTAATGGTCACGGTCGTGCCTCCGCCCAACGGCCCCGCGGCGGGGCTGACGCCGCTGACCACGGGGGTCGCGAGACTGTAGGTGAATTGGTCCTGGCTGCCGGTGGCCGACGTCCCCCCGGGGCCTGTCACCGTGACATTTACGGTGCGTGCCGACTCGGCTGGGTCAACCGCCGTAATCGACGTTGACGAGTTGACAGTGTAGTTCGTGGCGGCGGTGCCGCCGAACGACACCCCGCTGGCCGCCGTGAATCCGCTGCCGCTGATGGTGACGGACGTGCCGCCCGCGGTGGGGCCGGACGACGGGCTGACGCCGGTGATCGTCGGCAGGGCCGGCTCGGTGATCGTGTCGGTTGCCGAGCTGGGCGACCCGATCGTGGCGCCCATCGCCGAAGTCAGCGTGACGATGACGGTGGGGCTTGTGCCGGCGGCGCCGTTGCTGATCGGCGCGATGTCGATCGTCGCGGTCGTCTGGCCGGACGAGAGCATCACGGAGCTCATCAGCGAGTTGTATTCCTGCGAGGCCACCGCGGTGCCCGACACGCTGTAGTTGACGGTGGTCATTTGCGTCGGGGCCGGCGACGCCGTGACGGTGAGCGTGCCATGGATCCCGGTGATGGCGTTGGCGTTGGCGGTTTCGGCCACGGTGATGGTGGTCAGCAACTGTTTCGGTTCGAGTGGCTGAAAGGCCAGCGAGCGGGTGCTTCCGAGCCGCGGCCGCCATCGCTTTGGCGCCGACGGGTGCGGGCGCCGCGTACCGACCAGACGTTTCAGGCGCGACGTGGGAAAGAGAATGGCCTTGAGCGAAGCCAGGAAGTCGAGCCAAAACCGTCGGGAGAGTTTCATGGGATGCTCGCTTGTTGGGGGTTTCGTGGCTGGGGCAGAGCGTCAGAGACGCACCGGTGCGTCAAGCCGTATTGGTCATTGGTCACTTGTCATTGGTCACTTGTCGCTGGGCTTTGGTCACGTCGTTGGTGGGAATAGAGCAGAAAGCGACTAGAAGTTGAACTAGAAGTTCTCGCTTCGGCGCGCAAGCTATTGCGTCAGCGTGGTTTGCGACCGGATTTTTCCCTGGTTTTGCGCCGTACGCCAATCGTGCGCGGCAGCGAAATCTGACGCGGCGCGTAGGGACCGACCGGATCGCGGTAATTCCAATGCACGCCATTGCCTTCGGAATGGAAGTCCACGTAGAGTTGCCCGGCGTGGTTGTTCAAGCCGGACACCGCGTCATATAGCCGCTGGGCCGAATAGCCGCCAGGACGGTCGTTGAGCGGCAGCGACACCCAGGGCGCCCAGCCGGCAGCTTGGAGCGCCATGAGCACCGCGTGCAGGTTCTTAGCCTGCGGGCTGAGGCTCAAGATGACCACTCCGCGTAGCGTGAGCGTGCGGTTATTGCCGTCGTAGCGCGGCGTACACTCCCAATCGCAACGTGGGCATTGCCCACCAAACCACATCGTATCGGCCACTTCGGCCATGACGACGATTCGACCCGCATCCGTCGCATTGGCGGGCAGTGCGGACCCCACGGGTGGAGGCGCCGGCCTTACGTCTTGTTCCGCGCGCGGCGGATCGCCGTCGGCGTTGGGCGGAAAGCCCTCCGCGGCGAGCTGCCAATCGAACGTTTCGGGGGGCACGCCATAGGCTACGCCGGCGGCGGCGGTGGCCGGCAAGCGGGGTGCGATCGGAAGGCGACGGATGCGTTTCATAGGTGTTTTCCCCGGAGAAGCCCGTGACAAGGACTCGCCCGGGAAACGAATTCGCGGCGTAGTCCCTCCCAAATACAAATTGAGATTCGCGCGCAAATCCGGACATTGGGGTCATGAAATGGCAGGAATATTTTGTTCCCCCTCAGCCGAAAGGGGAGTCATTCCCGCCAACGGGCGTTGAGGACGGCGTTCGGCCGCCGATATGATGGGGATTCATGCATCGCGCGGCCGAAAGGGTCTCGCGGCCACGAATCGGCATGGCCCGCATGGCGCTACTTGCAGCGCGGCGACAGCAAGGCCAACAGCGGCAGGCGTCTGGTGGTTACAGTCGCGGCAAAACGCCAGAGGTTTTTGCCGCGGGCGGTTGCGCGGTTTCACGGCCGCCGCCGGAGACGACTTCCCAACGGGCGCGCTGCAACGTCGGCGGCGCGGGGCGGCGCCAAGGAAGGTGCGGCACCTTCCCGCCCGCGATGAGTTGGGCGGCGCCATGACGGCGCTGGCTGTCGGCGGCGGGATGCCTTTTTACTCAACGGCGCGCTCAAAGGCTAGGACGTGAAGTTGGGACGGTCTCTATACGGAGCGCCCTCCGTGGCGCTGGCGTGTCCTGCCAGATGACGTCGCACGACACTCCTCGGAACGCCACGGAGGGCGTTCCCTATCAGATCCCGCTACGACGATTCTAGCCTTTAAGCGGGCCGTTGTTTTTACTCGGCCGGCCGGGGCGGATGTTCTCTGTTCCTTCGGCATCTCATTCCGGTCCGCGCGCAGTATAGAGGCCATCAATGACTTCCGCGTAATTCGCGGCAATCGCCTGCCGCCGCAGCTTGAGAGTGAGCGTCAGCTCGCCGCGGTCGATCGAAAGCGGCCCTGCCAACATCGCGAATTTGGCAATCTGCTCGTATTGCGAAACACCGGCCAATCGCTCGTCAATCCTCCGCCGGTACAGCGCGATCACATCGGCGTGCGCGCACATATCGTCCGGCGAACTGAGCTCGACGCCAAGGCGCGCGAGCTCGGCGGCCAGTGCCCCGAGGTTGGGGATGACGAGGGCCACGAGGTAATTGCGGCGGTCGCCGATCACGACCGCCTGCTGAATTAAGGGGTCGGCGGTAAGCAACGCTTCGATATGCACCGGGACGATCTTCTTGCCTGCCGAAGTGACGATCAACTCCTTTTTGCGTCCCGTGATTTTCAAGAAACCCTCGGCGTCAAGTGAACCCAAGTCGCCGGTGCGCAACCAACCTTCGCTCAAGACCTCGGCGGTGGCTTCCGGCTTGTTCCAATAGCCGAGCATCACGTGCGATCCGCGGGTGACGATCTCACCGTCGTCGGATATCTTCACCTCGACGCCGGGCGCCGGCCGGCCGACGGTACCGATCTTCATCGCCGCCGGCGTCGCCAGCGTGATGACCGGCGAACTCTCGGTCAGGCCGTAACCCTGGGCCAGGAACACTCCCCGCTCGTTGTAAAAACGGGCGACGTGGTCGGCCAGCGGCGCGCCACCGGAACAAGCCGCTCGTAAGCGGCCTCCGAAGGCCGTGGCCAAAGCACCTGAGAGGTCGGCCAGTCGATGGTCAATCAGGTACCGCATCACTTTTTCGTAGAAGTAAGGCACGCCGTTGATCAGCGTGGGGTGCAATTCACGGCAGTCGGCCGTGACCTGCTCCGGGCTATCGGCCAGCGCCATTTGGCAACCGCCGGCGATCGAAGTGTACAGGTCGCAAGTGCGGGCGAAGATGTGGCTCAAGGGCAGCCAGGCCAGCCGCAGGTCGGACGATTGCTGACGAAACGCTTCGAGCGTCGCGAGCGCGTTGCTGGTCAGGTTCCGCTGCGAGAGCATCACGCCTTTCGGCTCGCCCGTCGTGCCGGACGTATAGAGAATCGTCGCCAGGTCGTCGGGGCCGGCGTGCCGCAGGGCCGCCTCTTCCACCCGCCTTGCCTCGGCCGGAACAACGCCGGCCGTCAGGTCCGCGAGCAACTCGACCTGGAGATCGAGATTCATTGCGACGGTCGGTGGCTCGGAATTCATTCCGAGATTCTTGGGCGACCGTACCGCTTGAAGGCAAAGATCGAACGAAATGAATTTCAATTCGGTGGGAAACGGCGCCGCGCCCTCGGGCTCAACGTAAGCGGCGAGCTTGGCAACCTGGTCCGCTCCCGCGAGCAGCACGATACGAGCGCCGCTGTCGATGATCTGATAGGCGATCTGTGGGCCGGCCAGCGTAGCGTGGACCGGTACATGGACGGCGCGGGCGAGTTGGATGGCCAGATCGGCGACAATCCACTCATAGCGATTCGGTGAGACCTGCGCGACCCGATCGCCGGGCGTCACACCCAATCCGACGAGCACGGCCGCCGTGCGGCGAACATCGTCGGCCAGCTCCGACCAGGTCCGGGTCTGCCATGCGCCATCGCGGCGAAAGCTGATTGCCGGCCGTTTGGCGTCGGCGGCGACTCGCGAGGCCAACAGTGAAACGATTGTGGTGCAGGCGTCATTCGTCATTGTTCAAGTGTCAGCAACTGACGTCCGCCCCGCGACGACCGGGTCTAACGTGTTGTCGGGACGCGGAGCGTCCGGGGAGCCGTTCCCACGCGGAGCGTGGGAACGAGTGACTATCTCTTAGACCCGTTCGAACACCGTCGCGATCCCTTGGCCGACGCCGATGCACATCGTGGCCAGGCCGAGTGTGGCGCCGCGGTCGACCATGTTGTGGACCAGCGTCGTGGCGATCCGAGCACCGCTGGCGCCCAGGGGATGGCCGATGGCAATTGCCCCACCACGAACGTTCACTTTTTCTTCGTCCATTCCCAACATCCGAATGCATGCCAGCGCTTGTGAAGCGAAGGCTTCGTTCAGCTCGATCAGATCGATGTCGGCCAGTTTCAAGCCGGCCCTCTTGAGCGCCTTCTCGACGGCCGGTACGGGACCGGTGCCCATGACGCAGGGGTCGACGCCCGCCACCGCAGTGGCCAATACGCGCACCAACGGCTTGAGCCCGAGCGACCTGGCCTTTTCCTCCGACATCGCAAGCATCGCCGCTGCCCCGTCGTTCAACGGCGAGCTGTTACCGGCGGTGACGGTCCCCATGCCCGGCATGAACGCCGGCTTGAGGGCGGCCAGGCCCTCGATGCTGCAATCGGGCCGTACGCACTGGTCGGTTTCGATGAGCAGCCGGTCTCCAGCTTCATTGCGGCCCCAGACGGGCACAATCTCCCGCTTGAATTCACCCTTGGCGTGTGCCGCGGCGGCAAGCCGGTGGCTGCGCACCGCGAAGGCGTCCTGCTCCTGGCGGGAAATATCTTGGGTCTGCGCCAGGAATTCGGCGGTGATTCCCATCATCAGGGCCGCCTTCGACGTGCGGTGGAAAAGCTTCGGATTGATGTCGATATCCTGATCCATGGCGATGTGCTGCATGTGCTCGAGCCCGCCGACGATTTGAACGTCTTCGAAACCAGCCATGATCGCGTGCGTGGCCTGGTTCAGGGCTTGCAGGCTGGAACCGCAGAGGCGGTTGATCGTGGCCCCGCCGGTGGCCACGCTGAGGTTGGCCATGAGCGCGACGTTACGAGCGACGTTGAACCCTTGTTCCAACTGCTGTTGCGTATTGCCCAGCACGACGTCTTCAATTTCATTCGGGTCGATACCGGTGCGCTCGACGAGGGCTTTTACAACGGTCACGGCCAGGTCGTCGCTACGTACGTCGCGGAAGACGCCCTTGTCTTTGTGCGCCCGCCCGATCGCCGTGCGGAGGCACTCGATGACGACGGCTCGTTTCATGGGAGGTGATCCTTTTCGTAATTGATCGCGCGAAAAGCTGCAAAAAAAATTCGAGAAGCAACGACGGTTTTTTTAAAGGGATGCGGGGATACGGAGGAGATGGGGGGATGAAGAAAGAGGGAACTTCGAAGTTGAACGGAAGGAAGAACCGACCCGTGTAGCTCGCCTCAAAATCAGTTTCTCAACCTTCTCCGTTTCCCATCCCCATGTCTCCTCCTTATCCCCCTATCCCCTTTTAAATAGATTATATAGATCGTTCAGGTTCGTTTTCGTTTTTACGTCCAAGATCCAGGAGTCGAGCTGATTCAGGTCCCGTAAAAGCTCTTTTTCTCCTTGGCCATCTCCGTAAGCATGGGCGTCGGCTGATAGCGGGCGCCGAGCGGTTCCAAGGGTTTGAGCATTTCGATCAGCTTATTGGCCCCGAGCGTGTCGGCCCAGAACAAGAGGCCGCCTTTGAACGGCGGAAAACCGATGCCGTAAATCAAGCCCAGATCGACGTCGCGCGGGTCGCGGACTTTGCGTTCGGAGAGAATTCGTGTGGCTTCGAGCACCATCGGCAGAAACAATCGAGAGGTGATCTGATCTTGGGTGAGCTTCTCCTGCTTGCGGACCAGCGGCTTGACGACGTCGGCCAATTGAGCGTCCGGCTCCCCTCGCCCCAGCTTGTCCTTGTACTTGTAGAAGCCGGCCAACGACTTCTGACCGAGGCGTCCCGCCTTGACCATCGCGCCCAACAGCGGTGACTCGACGATCCGGTCGGAAAACGCCTCGCGCATCACTTGTCCGGCGTAGAACGCCGTGTCGAGCCCCACCACGTCGTAGAGTGTGATCGGACCCATCGGCATGCCGAAACTCTTGGCCGCGCTCTCGATGGCCTTGATGTCGACACCGTCGAGGATCAGCTCCAGGGCCTCGTTCATGTAGGGCAAAAGCAGGCGGTTGACGAGGAAACCGGGCCCATCGTTGACGACGATCGGCGACTTGCCGATGGCCTTGGCGAACGCCACCGCGGCGGCCACCGTGGCGTCACTCGTCTTGGGACCGCGGATCACCTCGACCAGCGGCATCTTGCGCACCGGATTGAAGAAATGGATGCCGCAGAACCGCTCGGGCCGCTTGAGCTTTTCCGCCAGCCGGCCAATCGAGATGGCCGACGTATTCGACGCCAAGATCGTCTCATCGGCCAAGAGCGGCTCGAGCCTGGCGTAAAGGTCCATTTTGACCTTGGGGTTTTCGACCACCGCTTCGATCACCAGATCGCAATTGGTAAACTCGGCGTCCAGCGTCGTGGCCTTGACCAGCGGGGCGAACTTGAGCAGCTTCTGGGGGTTCGTTCCTTTCATGGCCTTGTCGTACGCGACTTCCTCGAGGATCGTCCGCACTCCACCGGCCAGGGCGGCCGGAGCGGCATCGGTGATCGTGACGGTCAGGTCTCGCTTGATCGTGGCGGCGGCAATGCCCGAACCCATGATCCCCGCGCCGAAAACCCCGACACGCTTGATCTCGCGTACTTTTACTTCCGGGGCGTTCGGGTCGCGCTTTTCGACGCCGCTGTCCTTCTTGTTGCGATCAGTGAGGAAAAAGACATTGATCAACGCCCGGTTGATCGGCGTGCCGAACAGGGCCGCGAACCCTTCGGCTTCCATCGATCCTGCCGCGTCGACGTCGAGAGAGGCGGCGCCAAGCAAGACCTCCAGCGCCGCCAGCGGGGCCGGGTACTGCCCTTTGGTCTGTTGTTGGATGTAGCCTGATGCTGTGGCGCCGAGAAAGCCCAGCTCGGTTTCGTCGATGGATAGCGGCTGGCTCCAACGCCGGCGGTCAGCCAGGTACTGCTTCGACGCTTGCTCCGACCGCACCAGCGCCAACGAGGCCGCGCCCAGTCGGTCGCTGGAAACCAGGTCCGAGATCAGGCCCATGAGCGCGGCGGTTCGCCCGTCGATCGACTCGCCGCCGGTGACCAGTTCGACGGCGTTGCCCAGGCCGACGATCCGCGGCGTGCGGGCCGTGCCTCCCCAGCCGGGGAACATGCCCAGCTTGACCTCCGGAAAACCAAACTGCGCCTTGGGACTGGTCGTCATGATCCGCCGGTCACACCAAATGGCCAGTTCCGCCCCACCGCCGACGCACACGCCGTCGATGGCCGCGACGGTGACGAACGGGCACCTTGAAAGCCGTTGGAACAACAACCGGCCACGGTTGGCCACCGCGACCGTTTGTTCGGCGGTCGGATTCTTGGCGGCCGCGAACTCGCGGAGATCGGCCCCCGCGATGAAGATCCCCGGCTTCGCCGAGCGAAAAATCAGCCCGGCCAGGTCCTTGCGGACTTCCAGAGCGTCGAGGTGCCGCTCCAATTCATGGAGCACCGACTGGGAAAAGATATTGGCCCCCTTGCCCGGCGCGTCGAGGGTCAGAACGGCGACGTCGGGTTCGGCCATCGAAAGGGTCAGCGTCGGCCGCTTCACGTCGGGGATCGAGTCGACCATGAGCAATTCCTTCCGGCACTTTGCAGCCCTCGTCGCCGGTGGTTAAGCTGACCACGCTCGACGGGCCGGCGGTCACGGGGTACGAAGATTCATTAACAGCTTTGGACAAGGAATCTTATACCATAGACCGGCCCGAGCAACACGGGGCGGTGAAAAAACCATGAAGGAACCCAAGAGACACGTTGGCAACTGGCGCGGCGTGGCGTGCTAGTCGCAAGCATCAGAGTATTCGGCTGACGTCGCGTGCCGCGGTCATTCACCGACCACCCTTCGCCTCGTTTCGCTGCCGCCCACGTGTTTCAACTCCTGCGACGAATCGGTTGAGCGATTCTTCGTCGGAAATCACGATCCCCTCGCCTCGATCGAGCTGATCAAGACCGACCTGTATGTCCGCACGCAATGCGTTCAGCTTGCGTTCTCGTTCTTGCAAGAGTTGTAATGCGGCGGTGACGACTTCTTCCTTCGTCTGGTACTTCCCAGTTGCCAACTCGTCGGCCACGAAGCCGGCAAATTGCGGCGGAATTGAAATTGTCATCGATTCGTTTCCATTCAGAGGACGATCCATCGCGACGGCTGAAAGCCGTTTATTTGCCGCCGACCGTCGCTTTCACGTCGGCGTTGGTCTTGACACGGCCGACAGGCGGACTCGACTTGCCCTTGTCGAGCCCAACTTTGCCGCCGCCCGGCTTGGGAACTCCCGCGGTCTTGAGCCATTGCTCCAACTCGGTCCGCTCTTTTTCGAGATCGGCCAGGAGCACGGAGTATTCGCGTTTGCCGTCCATCGCAATCTTCAACATCTCGTCGACGCCGGCCACCAACTCTTCGATCGACTTACGCACGTTGGGATCGTTCGCCGCCGCAAGGAGTCCGTCAACGCCGTCCTTCTTGAACGAGCCGGTCAGGGCCTCCTTCACCCGTGAAAGACAGAATACCAATTCCTCGCCGATCAATTTGCGGACCTTCGCCGACACGTGGACCGCGGGCGCGGCCGGCACCGCGTTCTCGTCGTCGTCATTCTGATCACTCTTCTTCGGATCGGGCTTCTTTTTCTTGTCCGCCGTCTTCTTGCCGGCTTCGCTTTTCTCAACTTTCTTGCTTGCCCCGCCGGCCGCCGCGGCGTCCGCCGCCGGCTTCGCGTCGGCCTTTTTCGGCGCGGCGCCGGGTAGTTGGTCCGCCGACGCCGAGATTTCGACCACCAGCCCCGCGAGCTGGCGAGCCGCCGGCAAGATCTTGTCGGCGGGGAAATTCTTGTTGAGCTTCCTCATGTTGCCTACGGCTTGACAACGCATCCAAAGCGGCAAATCCGCTTCGGCCGCCATGTCCAAAAGCGCCATGGCGACATCGGCCTGTCTGGCCTCGTCGTGCTCTTTGGCAAGTGTTCCGAGGATATCCGCCGCCTTGACTCGAACCCAATCCTGACCGGTCCTCGACTTGCCGGCCGCCGAGTCCTTCTTCGATAGGAGTTGTAGCATCTTGTCCTTCAGGCTTTTGCGCGCGTCCGCGGTGGGGTTGGTGGCCGCGTGCCGTTCCAGCCCGTCCATCGCGGCAACCCGCAATGCGTCGTGCAGCTTCGGCTGGTCGACCGAATCCACGAGGTAAGTCCTCGCTTCGGGCAACGTCACGACCGATCGCAAGTCGCCGCTCCGCTTCTCCTGTTGGTTCAATTCGCCGATCATGAGCATGCCGTTCACTCGTACCGCGCGCGGGAAACGCTCGTCGGCCACGATTTTCTTGCACTTTTCGAGCACCATCTTGTTGAGCTTGTCGTGGACCTCGGGCAACGCGGCGGCGACGGGGAAGTACTTTCTGAACTTGGCGCGAAGGTCGGGCAGTTTCGTAAGGTTGTCCTTCCAAGTGAGCTCGCCGATCTTGGTGTCCATGAATTCCGAAAAAAAACGTTCTTCGTCCGGCGAGGCGAATTTTCCCGCGTTGCAAATGTTGGTGATTTTCGTGCCGCACTGTTTTTCGAGGAGCCCCTTCCCGCTTTCGTCCTTGGCGAAGATCGGCTTTCCGTTGTCGTCCTTCGCGACGTCCTCAAAACCGTCGTAATCGCCGTCGGGCGCGTCATCCGCCAAAAGCGGCGCGCGATTCAAGAGGCTCAACGACATTAGGGCAATGAGGGCCGCGGCGAACGCGCGGGGCTGACGCTCGAAAGCTGATTGAGTGATTTGCATGGTGTGACCTGCGGGTGATGAATCTGTTCCGGATTCGTGCTCACTTCGCCAAGCCCAACTCGGTTGCGGCGACGCGCTGGGCTGCGCGGCCCGGAGCGCAACGCGGAACGCTGGAACGGCTTAGGGCGTAGAAGAGCAATCTTCAGGCTAACACTCGCCGACGGCCATTGTCAAGCTGGCTCAGGTTGGGGTTAGTTGAATTCGTGAGAATTCCGGCTGCCGGCGAGTGCCGCCAGGGACGGTTTTCGCACGCCTGCGGCCATCTCGGCCCGCCACGTGTACCTGGGCTACAGCCCGAACGTCTTGGCCGCCAACGCGGCGATCGCGCGGCCGATCGAGATCGACGCGGTGGCGGCGGGCGAGGGAGCATTGAGCACATGTACCATGCGCTCGGTGGTTACCATGTGGAAATCGTCGACCAATGCGCCGGCCGAGGTCATCGCCTGGGCGCGTACGCCCGCGCCCGCCGCGATGATGTCGTCGCACGTCAGCTCCGGCAACAGTCGCCGGAGGGCCTTTACGAAGGCCCGCTTGCTCCACGAACGGTGCAATTCACTCAGGCCCGTCTTCCAGTGCTTGGCCGTCATTCTCCATACTCCGGCGAAACTCGCCATTTCCACCACATCGCGCAGCGAAAAGCTGGTCCGCGAATAGCCGGTGCGCTTGAGTGCCAACACGGCGTTCGGGCCGGCCTCGATGCCGCCATGGACCATCCGCGTGAAATGCACGCCCAGGAACGGAAACCGCGGATCGGGCACCGGGTAGATCAGGTTGCGAACCAGGTGCGCGCGTTGGGGTGTCAATTGAAAGTACTCACCCCGAAACGGCACGATCCGCACGCCGGGATCCACTTGGCACATCCGCGCCACCCGGTCAGCCTGCAAACCGGCGCAGGCAATCAGATGGCGACAGTGGAACGCGCCCTGGGTGGTCTCAAGCGTCAAGACGTCGTTGCCGCGATGAAAGCCATGAACGCACGCCTCGGTTCGCACTTCGGTCCCGTTTTCCGCTGCCAGCCGCGCCAACGTCTGCGATGTCTGCACGTAATCGACGATGCCCGTCTCCGGGACATGCAAACCGGCGATGCCCACGGCGTGGGGTTCGAATTCACGGATCTCGTCGGCCGAAAGCCTGCGAACGCCCACCAGTCCGTTGGCCGTTCCGCGTCGCTGGAGCTCCTCCAATCGCGGCAATTCATCCGGCCGGGTCGCCACCACGATTTTGCCGCAACGCTCGTGGGCCACGCCGTGCTCCGCGCAGAATCGGTAGAGCGCTTCGCGCCCCTCGACGCAATTGCGGGCCTTCAGCGATCCCGGCTTGTAATAGAGTCCCGAATGGATCACACCGCTGTTGTTGCCCGTCTGGTGCGTCGCCAGCCGGTCCTCGGCTTCGAGCACCACAAGCGACTTACCGTGGCGCGGAGCCAGCGCGTAGGCGGTCGACAATCCCACGATCCCGCCCCCAATGATCGCGATGTCGTATTGCCGGGAAGTCATGTCGAGGAGGATGGCGGCGCGGACCGCAAATGTCAAGGGTAGTCATTGGTCATTTGTCATTCGTTGCTCGTCCCCACGCTCCGCGTGAAAGGCGCCGACGGACGCACTATTGCCGCCCACCGGCGCGCCGGCCTGCCGTTCCCGACCATTGACCAGTGACCAATGACCACTGACACGCGCAGCGAAAAAACGGCGGCCCGATCCATCCGGATCGGGCCGCCGCTGGTGGCGAGACCAAGGCCCTCCGCTGACCGACAGCAAGAGGAGGCGATTACGTCGCAAAACTAGTTGCAGCAGGGCACCGGGCAGCAAATCGTCACCGGCACTTGCTTGCAGATCACCTTCGGCACGCAGCGAGTCACCGTGTATGCCACCTGCTTGGGCACGCACCGCTTGACCTGGATGGTCTTGGTGTAATGCACCGGCTTGCAGACGCAATAGGGCACTTGCTTGACGTGCTTTTCAGCGACCAGGTGACAGACCTTGTAGGGCACCTCTTTGCTGTGGCACTCCTTGACGATGTGGCAAACCTTGTAGGTGC
>DATLQY010000881.1:0-8489 GCA_035534975.1 Pirellulales bacterium | reverse complement strand
TTGACATCCGTCGAACGATACGCTTTGCTCTTACTCACGGGGACGACCTCCTGTAACGGGGTTTGGGGGGAATTCAACAACTCCACTCTAAACCGCTTTCGAGGCGTCCCCGCTCTTTTCCTACCTATAGCCAACTACATGATGCGAGCACCCTGTCCATCAATCCAAAAATGACAGAGTCCTAGCCTGCCCGGTTAAGGGCTTGGGAGGGCATTGGAATGGCCGACGCGGCGGCGGTGTGGATGTGGACGTCGCGCTGAGGGAAGGGCATCTCGATTCCCTCGGCCTGGAAGACCTCGTGAATTCGCGAGTGCAAGTCGTGGATCACGGCCAGACGGCTATCGAGGTTCGGCAGGTAACAGCGCAGCACGAAATCCAAGGAGCTGTCGCCGAATCCCTCGAACGTGGCCATCGGCGCCGGTTCGCCGAGCACGTGCTGCTCTTCCTTCGCCAGCCGAAGCAGGATCGCGCGCACCCGCTCGACGTCGGTCCCGTATGCCACACCCACGTTGATCACCACGCGATTCATCTGGTCGCTCAAGGTCCAGTTCAAGACGCGGCCCGTGATGAACTCCTTGTTCGGCATGATCAGCTCCTTGCGGTCGAAGTCGGTGATCATCGTCGCGCGAATTCGTATCTTCGAGACGACGCCCGTCACGTCGCCGACCGTTACGACGTCGCCCACGCGCACCGGCCGCTCGAAGAGAATGATCAGGCCCGAAATGAAGTTGGCGAAGATCTCCTGCAAGCCGAAGCCCAAGCCGACGCTGACCGCCGCCAGCAGCCAATGCACTTTCGACCAGGTGACTCCCACCATGACGCAGGCCAGCACGATCCCCACCACCGAAATCGCGTACCGCGAGAGCGTGGTGATCGCGTAGCGCGTGGCCGGCTCGATCGGCAGCCGTTGCAAGAGCGCGATTTCCAGCAAGCCCGGAATGTTGCGGGTCGCGATCAGTGAAATCGTCAGCGAGAGCAGGGCCAACAGCAGGTGCGAGACGTTGATCGACACGGTGCGCGTCACCGGGCCGGCCGACCGCGCCCCGTCGGCGGCGGCCGCCGCGGCCGTCTCGATGGTCGTTTCCCATAGCGGCATGTTCAAGAACGACAGCGCGGGCAACACGTCGGCCCAGATCAGCCAGAGCCCGGCCACGAAACCGACCACCGCGCCCGTTTGCACCAGGTGCCGCGTTTGCAGGTTCATCGCCGTCAGGTCGATGGCCGCCGCGTCGGCCGGAGAGACGCCGGGAAGCTCGACGCCGTCGGGGCCGGTGGCTTCGGCGGCGGCCCGGCGCAATTGGGCCTGGCGGATCGCCAGCCGCCTCCGCATGACCAGGAGCCAGCGCATGGCCAGCGCTCCGGCGACCAGGAAGCCGAAGACCAGCCAACCGGTTTCTTCCAATCGCGAGGCGAGTTGCCTCGCCGTGTAGTAGTAGCCCAGCCCCGCCAGCAAGGCCAAGGCCCAGGGGGCGCCCAGCACCAAGGTGACCACGACGTAGTGCAGGCGTTCGAGCCAGCCGCCGGGCTTGGCGGCGAGGAATTCGCGAAACAGGTTCTCCATCGGCCTCGCGATGCGATAGTTGAACACGCCCAACAGCAAGAGCGCCGCCATGAACAAGAGCCGCCCCAGCGAATCGCGCCAACGGTCGTTCTCCAGCGTGTGTACCGTGGCGGCCACGAGCGCCAGCGGCAGCCCCAGCGTCATGAACCAGCGGAGGTGTTTTCGGAAAAGCCGCATGCTCGCTTCGGGCCAACCGAA
Organism: Pirellulales bacterium; assembly: GCA_035534975.1. Classification (GTDB taxonomy): domain Bacteria; phylum Planctomycetota; class Planctomycetia; order Pirellulales; family JAICIG01; genus DATKSN01. Next base: position 6,730 of record DATLQY010000881.1, on the reverse strand, counting down.
ATGCGCCTGGCCCAACCCTTTGCTGCGGCACACGTTCCGAAGCAGCTCCAAGGGCAAGAGCAGGGCCGCGGTGAACGAAAGACCCGCCGCCAGCGCCTTGGTCAAATCGGTGGCGCCCGAGGCGCGTGAAAGGGCCCAACCCAAGTAACTGAGCGCGGCGGGCCAGGGCGCGGCCATCAACAGGCTCAACGCCAGTACGCGAAGCGTGGGCGCCATGCCGTCGGTGTTCGAACGGACCGCTCGCTCGCCCAGCCGGCGGATCGCGGCGCGCATCCGACCTTGTCCGGCCACCAGCGCCGCCACGACCACGAGCGCCGCAAACGTCGCCAGCGGCTCTGACACCAGACCCAGCGCAAGCCGCCGCCCGACCGCGATCCAAACGTCGCTGGCGGCATAGCGGCCGACGGCTTCCCAAATGGCGGTAAGGTCCGCCGTCGAGAGCGCCGCGGCGCTGCGAACCCAGAGGATACGTTCGTCGATGTAATCGGTTTCCTGGTCCAACTCGTTGAACACGCGCCGCTGGGCGACGGTGAGCTCGGTCAGCTCGCGCGTGTACCGCCCATAGCCCGCGATCAGGGCGTCGAGCAAGTCGCGGCGCTTTTCGAGCAGACGCCGGACCTCTAGATCGAGATTTTCCCGCGTGACACGGCTTTCCGAGAGGTTCAGTTCGTGGACGATTTCGTCGGCCCTGGCGGGCACGTCGCCGAGTTTCTTACGCCGGTCGGCCAGATTGAGCTCCTCGACTTGGACGGAGGCGATGCTCGGCCGGGGAAGGCGGCCCGCCTCGAGCTCCTGCCGGCGACGGGTGAGCGCGAGCCGAAACTGCAACAGGTAGGGCCCCAATTCCTGCGTCAGGCCCAGCGTGTCGACCTTTTCAGTCACTCCCTGAAAATCGCGCTGGAGATCGGCCAGCGCGTTGCGATCGTCGATGACGTGTTGCGAAACGAGGGAAACGTCGTTGCCGATCTGCGTCGCGCGTTTGGCGAGTTGCTCGTTTTCCTCGGCCACGCCGCGGAGCTGCCCGTCGGAGTGCTTCCTCTCCTCGGCCGCTTCTTTGAGCCGCTCGCCCGCCTCCTGCTGGCGGCGGTCGTGCAGGATTTGCTGCCAGGTCTTGACCAGTTCTTTCTTCTCGCTCACACGGCGTTCGGCCAGGTCCCGGTTCCTGGGCAACAATTCATCCTCCGCGTTGTAACTTTCACGTTCCGCGGTCCGTTGGGCCACCTCTTGTTCCAGCGCCGTCTGCCGGGCCACCAGCCACACATGGCGCGCATCGGCCAGGGGCTTTGGTTCGTCGGCGGCCGAGGGGGTGCCCGCTTGTTTGCGCAGTTCGTCCAATTCGTTGGAGGCCTGTTCGAGCTGCTTCGGAATCTCAAGACGGCGGTCGGCGCGGCGCTTCGGTTCGGCGTCGAGCCTGGTCAGCTCGTCCTGGGCCGCCGACAAATCGGCCTGGGCCTGCGCCAGCGACGTTTCCAACTGGGCGAGCGTGGCTTCGGTCGGGATTTCAATCTTCGCCGTCGCCTGGGGCGCGTCCATTTCGGCCCGGATCCGCTGGAACAAATCCGGGGCTTGCTGCGACGCCGTGACGAACTCGGCCGCCTTGGCTTTCAGCGCCGCCGCGCGACCGAGCTCGGCCAACGCATTCTGATAGAAGTCGACCACTTTGGCCTTGGTCGGGTCGTCGAGCTCCTTGGCCGTTTTTGCTTGCTCGAGCTGGCGTTGGACGATCTCGGCCGTGATCGTCTCGACGGGCATGGCCAGCGCGACCGCCGGCGCCGCCGGCGCATCTTCGGCCTTTTGGGCTTCATGGGCACCTCCCATGGCCGGCCAGCACGCGCAGGTTAGCGCGCAAAATACCACGGCGGAAGCGCCGCCGATCCACCGGTGGTACGAGTGGGAAAAACCTGTTGGCATCCTTGCTCCATCCCTCGCGCGCTCGTCGCGCCAATCGACCATGATTGGCCTCGTGTTTCACGCCTGACTTGTACGGCGGCAAGCGGAATTTGACAAGGCTGAATCGGCCGCGAAGCGTTGCCGCCGCGTTTTCACGGGATTCTACACCTGTTCCTCCAACTACCTGCCGGAACCATAGGGAGAATAAGAACCGGTGCCGTTCCCCGCGGCGCCGCCCGGACCGCCACCATAGCCTCCTCCCGGTCCATATCCATACGAGCGATACCAGCCGTATGGCGGCGCCAGAGACCCGCTGTTCACGTCGGCGAAGGGGCGGTAGGTTCCGTTGCGAAGGTGCCAGTCGGCGGCCCTGATCCGAATGCCGCAGGGCTCGCGGCTGATCGTGCAACCGGAACACGGGGCGACGAGCGCGATGGCAAGTAGCAGGCACTTCAGGCGAGGCATGAGTTCGGCCTCCCAAAAGAAGACCGGGCCACGTTGTGGTGCAGGCCGTCCATGGGTGCCCGGGCGGAGGCCCAGGCAACCCGCCATGGTATGGCAACATTACCAACCATCGAACTGCAAGGGCCATGCCCATCAGCTCTGCCGGCGACACAAGCGCAGCCGCTACAAGCCCTTAGACCTTCAGCCCGCAAGGTTTACCAGCCGCGTTCCGTCGATACATGTCGTCCAATCGACGACACCATTTGATAGGATAAGCGACATGAAGATCGGTCAAGTTCGCGTGGCCCACCCCATTGCCCTGGCGCCGATGGAAGAGCACACGAATTATCCCTTACGGCTATTGATGAAGCAGTTCGGGGCAAGCCTGGTTTGCACCGAACGGGTGGACGCCATCGGCGTGGCGCGCCGCGACCGACGAGCAATAAGATTGTTGTACACGACTTCGCAGGAGGCGCCTCGGGCGGGGCAAATCAGCGGTGCCGATCCGGTGGTGATGGCTGAAGCCGCCCGCGTGGTCGAGGAGCAGGGCTTCGACCTAGTCGATTTGAATTTCGAGTGTCCCATTCGCCGGTTATTGAACCGCGGCGAAGGGGGCGCGCTGTTGGCCGATCCGCCGGCGATCGGGCGCATCGTGTCGGCGGTCGTCAAGGCGGTCTCGGTGCCGGTCACGCTCAAGATACGCAGCGGACCCGACGCCGAGCGCGAAACGGCCGTCGAGGTGGCGCGGTGTGCCGAAGAATCGGGTGCGGGGGCCGTTGAAGTGCATGCCCGCAGCGTCGCGCAGGCGTACGTCGGCGGCCCCGATTGGACGGTCGTCGAGCGCGTGAAGCGGGCCGTGACGATCCCCGTGTTCGGCAGCGGCGGCATCCGCCAAGGGGCCGATGCCGTGACGTTCCTCAAGGCCAGCGGCGCCGACGGCGCTTCGATCGGCCGCGGTTGCCTGGGCAACCCGTGGATCTTCCGCCAGGCGCGCGCGTTGGTGCAGGGCGGCGCGATCGTCGCGGCGCCCACATTGGCCGAGCGCGGCCGGGTGCTGGTACAATTGGCCGAGGCCGAGTGTCGGCTCCACGGAGCGAACCTGGCCTTGCGACGTCTGCCGCGAGCGAGTTGCTACTTCGCCAGGCCGCTACCCGACTTCGCCGCTTTCCGCGACGCGGTGCAGCGGGTGCGCAGCCTGAACGACTTGCGACGACTGGTGAAGGAGCATTTTGTCGGAGCATAATGCCCGCGTAGAATACAATCCATTCGCGGTCTCGCGTACCAATATCCCGTGAGTCACCATCGTGCCCAAAATCCTACTGGCCGAGTGCAAACAGGAAGTCTCTTCGTTCAACCCGGTGCCAAGCGGCTACGGCGATTTCGTCGTTACATCCGGCCATGACATCGTCGACTATCATCGCCGCGTGCGCAACGAGCTGGGCGGCGCGCTGTCGGTGTTCGACCTCCACGCTGGTATCGAGCTGGTGCCCAGCTACAGCGCCCGGGCCATCACCTCGGGCGGAACGTTGCAGGCCGCCGACTTCGAGCGGATCGCCGGCGAATTCCTGGCCGCCCTGCGAACGGTGCCGCGGGTCGACGGGTGTTTTTTCTCGCTGCACGGGGCCATGTCGGCCGTCGGCGAGGACGATCCGGAGGGCTACTTGCTGGCCGAGGCACGCCGCATTCTCGGCCAGCGAGTGCCGATCGTGGTGTCGCTCGATCTGCACGGTATTCTCACCGACCGGATGCTCGAACATGCCGATGCGATCGTCGTGTACCACACGTACCCGCACGTCGATTTTTTCGAAACCGGCCAGCGCGCCGCGCGGCTGCTGCTGCGGATCATGGCCGGCGAGGTCAAGCCCGTCACCGCGAAGGTGGCCATTCCCGCGCTGGTCCGCGGCGACGAATTGATCACTTCCACCGGTCTGATCGGCGAGTCGATTCGCGCGGCCCAGGCGATCGAGGCCAGCCCCGGAGGCTTATCGGCGGGCATGTTCATCGGCAACCCGTTCACCGATGTCCCCGACTTGCGCAGCAACAGCCTGGTGGTGGTCGACGGCGACGCCGAACGTGCCCGGCGTGAGGCCATCGAATTGGCCAGGGGGTTTTGGCGCCATCATCAGCGGATGCAGGTCCCTTTGACAGCGTTGGCCGAGGCCGTGGCGATCGCACGCGCGACGCGTGGCACGGTCGTGCTGATGGATGCGGCCGACGCCACCAGCTCCGGCGCCTCGGGCGACAGCAACGCGATTTTGCGCGAATTGATCGAACAGGGTTATTCGGGCCGGGCACTGGTGCCGATCGTCGATCCGCCGGCGGTCAAGGCCGCGTTCGCGGTGGGGGTCGGCGGCCACGTGCGGACGACGGTGGGAGGAGCGCTCGATACAGCCCGATTTCGGCCCCTGCCGATCGAGGCCCAGGTTCGGCTGCTGTCCGACGGGCGATTTCGAAGCGAATCGTTCGGTGACTTCTGGAACTCCGGCGAGACGGCGGTGCTCGAGGCGGGTTCGGCCACACTGGTGCTCACGAGCCGGGCAGTGAGCCTCTACGATCGCTCGTTGTTCCACGCCCACGGCCAGGATCCGCGCCGGTTCGACCTGGTCGTGGTCAAGTCGCCCCATTGCCAGCCGCACATGTTCGCCGAATGGTGCGCAAGGCTCGTGAACGTCGATGCTCAAGGCGCCACGAGTGCCAACCTGCGCAGTTTGGGGCACACCCGGTGTCGCCGGCCCATCTTTCCGCTGGACGAGGGCGTTGAGCTTGCCGCGAAGGCCGATATCTTCGATCGGCACGGCAAAAAGACGCCGTAGCGGAACTCGTGAGAGTGCGGATGGCTATCCGCGTCATCCGAGCTATCCGTGGTTCTGTTGGTTGCTCAGATTGCCGGCCGTCGCGACCAGTTCCGCGATGTCGAGGCTGCTGACGATCCCGATCGGCCGGTCGTCGTCGACCACGACGATGCGATGCACATGGTGCCGGACCATCTCCGTCGCCAACTCGACGACCGACGTGTCGGGCGAACAGGTCAACACCTGGGCCCGCATGGCGTCTTTGACGCGAAGCTGCTCGGCTCGCTTCTGGAACCCATGAAACTCCTCGGGCGCGGTGTGCTTGAACCCGTCGGCCTGGTTGTCGATCCAGTCCTCCGACCCGTACACCTGGCCGTCGAGCGAGTCGAGCAGCTCGCGGACGCGCACCAGGTCGCTACGGCTGACGATGCCGACCAATCGCCCGTCGCACACTACGGGCGCCCCGGAAATGTGCGATTCGATCAGCAAGTGCCGCAATTCCACGAGCGACTGCTCCGGATGGGCGCAGATCGGCTCTCTCCGCATGATGTCGCGTGCCAGAATGTCGGCGAATGGCTGCATCGGATGATCACCTCCCGCCGAAGCAAGCTACAAGATTGGTCCCATCGCGCCAAGTTCGGAATTCTTACGAATTCCGCAATGGCTGACGGTTCAGCGCGACGGGTGGTCTGTTCTTGCAGCGTAGAACGGAATTCATTCCGTTTCCCGCCTTGTAACGGAATGAATTCCGTTCTACGTGCGGAACGAAATCGGTATAAGGACGTTCCAGCCCAAACCCAAAGTTTAATCAGCCCAGGCTCTGCCACTAGCCACCACCTTTCTCGTGACAAAATGGCTCATTGTCGGCCGCGTGAAGGATACGGTTCGGAATTCTTACGAATTCCGCTACAGCGAATTCTCCACTGCGACTGAGGGAATTGCGGTTCAAGATTCTCACCAATTTCGCTTTGGTTAACGGTCCAGCGCGACCGACGCCGACGTGTCGAGCTTTCGATTGGCAACCGCCGCGGCCGTGGTGGGGGTGACCGGTTTCCCTGCTTTGAGCTGCTCCCATTGCTGTTTGGCCAGGTCACGCAGGGTACTCTTTACGGGCGACGACTTGACCAGCGACAAGTACCTGGTCGCCGGCTTCTTTTCGCCCGCATCCAGAAGCTTCTGGGCCTTGTCGAAACGCACCTCGTTCACCGCGGTCCAAAGCTGGGAGGCCAGGTCGCGCGGATCGACGGCCGCCGGAATGGCCGCGATCTGCTCGCCGCCGGGGCGCGCCAGAACCATCGTCGGCGTCGTACGCTCGGCCAGGTCGTAGGCGGCCACGTTCACCAGGTTCGAAAGCGCGGGTAATTCGTCGATCGGCAACGGAATGACCAGGCAGCCTTTCGCCGGACGGGCCGCCGCCGAAACGGACAGCCTGCCGAGCAACGCCAACGTCGCTGGATCATAGGTCGCATGGTTGGTCTTCGCCTTGTACAGCACCAGCAGCACGGGCCGTCCGTCCTTTTGGGCCTTTTCGAAGCCGGCGGCCGCCATCCGCGCGCCGCTTCGGTCCTGAGCGACCTTCTGGTTTGCCAGTTTCTCGAAAACGT
>DATLQY010000880.1:0-2065 GCA_035534975.1 Pirellulales bacterium | reverse complement strand
CCCGCGCACCACGAAGACGTCCGGCGAGACGTGCTTCCACTTGTCGCCCGGCACGTAGTACATGAACATGTTCCCCGACACGTAAACCAAGTCGTCCGCGACGAACCACTCTTCCAAAACGTCGATCGTGCCGAGGAGGTTTTTCCGGTGGATCGGGGTTTCTGCCACGGGGCGGCCGTCCGAGCTGGGATAATCGACGTCCCTGGGGCCGGGAGTCGCAGGGGAGATCGGTGGAACAAGTGACATGGGCTTACCTCAAGGCCGCACGTGGTACGCGCGCCGGCACAAGCCTAGTTTATCCCATCGGGCGCTGGCGCTCAAGTGCGTGTCGAGAAGCTGCATCGTCGGCAGTCTGTAGGGCTTAGGGTTACCGGGATCTAGAGCTGATTTTTCGCGGTTGTCCGCGTGGCTCATTTGCCGATGTCGGCGTCGGCAACCCGTTACCTTCGCCCAACTCAATAGCCTGTCGCGGCCAGGCCGTCGCGTTGAGGCGACTGGGTTCCTAGGTCGAACCAACCGGTGGCGGCGGCCCCTGCCGGTCGACGTCGGTCCGCGGGGCAACGCGTACCCGCGCTCGGCATGCGAGGCCGCCGCGGCCCAGATCTCGCGGCCTTCCACCAATCCTGAAGCCAAGTCCAGGCTTCGGCGGACACCTGCACGGCGGGCTGACGCCCTTGTGCTGTCCGCCAACGCCTGGCCTTTATCACACTCGCTGCCATCGGGACCCTGCCTTCGGCAGGGCGGCGACCCATTGCGCGGGTGCCCCGGATCTTGGCCCACCGTACTACATCGTCGGCAGCCATCCTCGGGTGGCGTAATCGGCGAACGATAGCACGAACATGATCGCCAGCCAGACGAAGCCCGCCGAGACCACGAGCCTGGTCAATGGCGCGCTGTGGCGGACGTGCATGAAGAACAGGATGATCAAGAGCGCCTTGGCGGCGGCGATCAGCGTCGCGACCGCGAAGTTCCAGCGTCCCAGATCGTGCCGCGCGGCCTCGATGGTCAACGCCAGCAGCAGCAACAGGGCCACGAACACGAAAACCAACGTGCGAACCGTCGGACGCGCGGGCGGCATGGCTAATGGCCCCTTATCAAGTAGAGGAACGGAAACAGGAACACCCAAACGATGTCGACGAAGTGCCAGTAGAGGCCGGTAACGTTCACCGCGGCGGCGAACTCGCCGAGCAAACCACCACGGCATGCCTTGATCGCCAACACCGCCAGCACGACCAAGCCGATCAACATGTGCAGCGCGTGGACGCCCGTCATCAGGAAGTAGAGATTGAAAAACATCTGCGCAGGGCCTGCCGACGGGCCTTCCCAGACGAACGGCAAACCGGCCAACGGCATCAGGCCAATCTCGTATTTGTGATGGTACTCGTAGCCCTTGATTCCCAGGAAAATCGTTCCCAGGAGCATCGTCAGCGCCAAGAACCCGATCAGGTGCTTTCGCTGGGCCGTCTCGGCGGCATGGACTGCCAGCGCCATCGTCAAACTGCTGCACAGGAGCACGGCCGTGTTGAGCGCGCCGAGCCAGAGATCGAGCCGTCCGCTCGCGGCGGCGAATGCGGTTTCGTCCTGGTGACGATAAACGGCATAGGCCAGGAACATGCCGCCGAAGAACATGATCTCGGTGGCCAGGAACAACCAGATGCCCAGCTCGTCGGCGGCGTGCTGCTGCTCGAGGTCGTCGAACTGGTGGGCCAGTGCGGAGGGGGACGGGGGACTCGAAGAGGTGCGAATCGAATGGGCATCAGTCATGGGTCGACTCCGCAGCGGGCAAAGCACGGTCGACGGCGGTCGACGCCCCACCGTCAATGCGCGCGTAATCATACGCCTCTTCGCGTACCACCGGCGTAGCGAGGAAATTCTCGGTGGGCGGTGGCGACGACGTTTGCCATTCCAGCCCCGCCGCGCGCCAGGGGTTCGAGGAGGCGATCTTACCCCACCGAAGCGACCAGAGCAGGTAGGTCAGCGGAAAGAAATAGCCGACGGCCAGGATCGACGCGCCGGCCGACGACATCACGTTGAGCAACTGAAATTCCTCGGGATAGACGTGGTA
>DATLQY010000879.1:0-2993 GCA_035534975.1 Pirellulales bacterium | reverse complement strand
GGGGCTAACCGTCAGGTAAACCGCCCAGCCGACGAATGAGCCGACGAGCCAGGCGAGGCCCCATTTTCCCTGGCGAACGGCACCTGGTGGAATCCGCCAGGCGCGGTAGTAGGTTCCTTCGCGGGGTCCGACGAAGCGAATGGCGACGAGCACAAGCCAGAAGCAGCCAGGTATGACCAGCACCCAAGGCGATCCCGTCGAACGGACGGCCCAGACGCCCAGGGCGGCCGTCAGCACAATCCCCGCAAGAAAGTAGTAATCCAATCGCCTCCGCGTAACGAGCACATCGTCGTGGCGCGCCCCGGTCGGCGGCGCCTGATGATGGTCGAACGCGGTCCAACCCGATTGCACTTCGGCGGGAACCTGCCCGTGCAGGTACTCGACAAGCTGCCATCGTCGCTGAGGTTCGAGAACGTCAAAACGGATCGTCGTCGTCGAACCTGCCGGCGAGGTGAGCTTGAGCACACCAGCGCGGCCAAGCCATTCGGCACGGGCAACCCGATCGAGCTCGAACACCGCTCGACGAAACACACTTCGGTAAGTCAGACGACGACCCTCAACGGTGAAGCACGCCACGCAGCAGCGAATGGCGCCCCAGGCGCTCACCACGGCACCGAATGAGAAAACGATCGCCGCAAAGCGCGCGTCACCCACGCGGTCCGCGGGCAACGACGCGCCACGCAAGAACCCGTACCATCCCGCCGCGCCCAAAAGAACCGCCTGTATGAGCCCGCCGTAGATGTTGACTCGCGGCGAGCGGAACGTCTCGTTCATCGTCTCACGCCTCGTCGCGTTGGTGGCTACGTTGCTTCGCAAGGACTCTCAAAACGTGGCGACTGCCTCACATTCATCTTAGTCGATCAAGAAAGGCAAACCAATTCGCCCTTCCGGGGTGCTGGGATTAGTGTGCCGCCGCTCGCAGCCCAGTTCGCCCAGGCCTGGGACCTTCGATATGTCCTTTCGCGACGACCCCCCAAGAGCGCTCGATGACCCCGTGGGGCGGGTTTTCAACCTGCCTTAGAAGGCCGTATGGCAGGTTGGAAACCTGCCCCACGCCCCGATCGCCGACCCCTATCCTGCATATTTGGCGGGATAGCCTGTCGCGGCCAGGCCGTCGCGTTAAGGCGACTCGGTTCCTACGTCGAACCAACCGGTGCCGGCGGCTCCTGCCCCCTCGACGTCGGTCCACAGGGCTACGCGTACCCGCGCTCGGCATGTGCGGCCGCCGCGGCCCAGATCTCGCGGCCTTCCACCAATCCTGACGCCAAGTCCAGGCTTCGGCGGACACCTGCACGGCGGGCTGACGCCCTTGTGCTGTCCGCCAACGCCTGGCCTTTATCACACGCGCTGCCATCGGAATCCTGCCTTCGGCAGGGCGTTTTCGCCCGGCAACGAAGTCTAGGTCACAAAGCAACCATCGGCAAACGCCGCCCAAAGCGCTGTCCGCGACCTACTATTGATGACCTATGCTTCTAGTTGGACGGTCCGCCCGCGAATCGGGGAAAGAATCGCCAGCCATGCACGGATTAGTGAAGTATTTCGCGATCGCGGTGGCGGTACAGGTCGGCTGCGTGGCGGCCGGCCTGTGGGTCCACGATTGCTGCCTGCTGGCGGCGATCCAACGCTCGGTGACGCCGGAATTGACGATGGAGCTTGATGCCGCGCTCCCCCTGGCTGGAACGATCGCGCTCGTTTGGATCTGCGGTTTGCTGTCGGTCGGCACCTACCTGGTCGCCAAGCGGTTCCACGACCGGTTGCGATCGGAGCTGGAGCGGTCGCAGGAGCGGGGGTTCGTGCGCGAGCAGGCCCTGGTGCGGACGCGCGATGCGGTGATCTTCGGGTTGGCCAAGCTGGCTGAATCACGCGACCAGGAGACCGGCGCGCACGTCGAGCGGATGTCGCTCTATTCGCAGCGACTGGCCGCGGCGTCGCGGCCACATCCCGATTTCTGCGGTACCATCACGCCCGCCTTCGTGCGATTGATCGGCACCAGCGCGGTGTTGCACGACATCGGCAAAGTGGGGATCGACGACGTCGTGCTGCACAAGCCCGGTCCACTGACGGCCAGCGAGCGCGCCGCGATGCAACAGCACGCTCGGATCGGCGCCGAATGCCTGCGCGAGATCGAGCAGCGACTGGGGGCCTGCAACTTCCTGCAAATGGCCCGCGAAATCGCCACGTCGCACCACGAGCGTTGGGACGGCACCGGCTATCCTTCGGGGTTGGCGGGCAATGAGATCCCGCTGTCCGCCCGGATCGTGGCCATCGCCGACAACTACGACGCCCTGGTCAGCCGCCGTTCCTACAAAGAGGCGTTTTCCCATGAACGTGCCGTGGACATCATCCGCCAAGGCTCCGGCACGATGTTCGACCCGCGTCTGGTCCGCACGTTCCTGGAAATCGAGCCGCAGTTCCGCGACATCGCGCGGCAGTTTGCCGTCGATCCGCAACCGGAGGATGTAGATACGTCTCCCGACGGGCGTCGCTCAGAGAGGAAGCCCGAGGAGCCCGAGTTGGTTTTGGCAATGGCCCATTCCCATGAAAAGGATACCTGAAATGCGAAACAAACCGCAACTGACGTCGAACCGTGTATTGGAACTGATGCTGATCATCGTGGTCATCGGCCTGGCCACGATGTTCGGCAAATTGCCTTCGTACAAACTGGTGATCTTGAACCTGTTCTTCTTGCCGGTCGTGCTCTGCGGTTTTTTTCTCGGCACTTACCGCGCCGGGTTATTGGCGGTATTCTGCGTGATCGCGGTCTCGTCCGTCGCCATGTCCAACCTGGCGGGCTTCGTCGAGCTGCCTTCGCCCTTGATCGTCGGACTGGTGGTGACGGTTTGGGGATCGGTCTTGGGGCTGGTGTCGATGCTGGTCGGCACGCTCAGCGACGAGCGATTGTCGAAAACGGCCGAGTTGCACGAGGCCTACGTGGGGGTGGTCGAGGTGTTGTCGCGGTACTTGCAAAGCGCCAATCCTTTCTTGAAGGCCCG
>DATLQY010000878.1:0-4036 GCA_035534975.1 Pirellulales bacterium | reverse complement strand
TTGTTCCAAATGCTGCCTCAGCAAAAGGATGCGGTCGCGGGCCTCGTGCAGTTCGTGGGCTAGTAACATGCTCATAAGTGTTGTATTTTGATTGTGCAGATCATTCCGACAGCAGTACGGACGGTCAAGTTCGTGCCTCATTTTTGCCCATGCGCGGAGCCTAGAGTCAATTCTTGCAGCAATCGGACCGTTCCGCAATAGCTTCACTCATCCCTCATCGTCTCGCCATGTCCTGGGTCCAAGTTTACGATCCGCTCAATTCCGCCTGGCTCTCGACGCTGCTGGCGGCGGCACCGATTCTGTGTTTGCTCGGCTTGTTGGTTGCCGGCGTGCGCGCCCATTTGGCGGCGCTGGTGGGCCTGGCCGCCGCGTTGGGCGTGGCGATCGTGGGATTTGAAATGCCGCTTGCGCCGGCGCTGGCGTCGGCCGGCTACGGCGCGTGCTTCGGACTGCTCCCGATCGGCTGGATCGTCGTGGCCGCCGTGTTCTTGTTCCACCTCACGGTCCGCTCCGGCCAGTTCGACGTCGTCAAGCGGTCGGTCGCCGCCATCTCGCCCGACCGGCGGATGCAGGCCCTGCTGATCGCCTTCTCGTTCGGCACATTTGTCGAGGGCGCCGCCGGCTTCGGTACACCCGTGGCGATTTCCGCGGCGCTCATGATCGGATTGGGCTTTTCACCTCTTTACGCCGCAGGGCTGGCGCTGTTGGCCAACACCTCGCCTGTCGCCTTCGGCGCGCTAGGCACACCGATCCTGACGCTAGCCCAGGTTTCCGGACTTGACGAGATGGCGCTCAGCCAGATGGCCGGCCGCCAGTTGCCGTTGTTTTCCCTGATCGTGCCGGCATGGCTGGTGGCGGTCATGTCGGGTTGGCGTGGCGTCGTCGGCTGCTGGCCTGCAATCGTAGTTTGTGGCGGTAGTTTCGCGGGCTTGCAATTCATTACCGCCAATTTTCACGGGCCCACGCTCGTCGATGTGGTCGGGGGCCTTGGCTCGCTGGTGGCACTGACTATTTTCCTCCACTTTTGGCAGCCCAAGGAAATCTGGCGCTTCGCCGACGAACCGGCCGCAACCGACCGAAGTGATGAACAGCCGCTGGTGGCCCGGCAAGTGGCCTATGCTTGGATGCCTTGGGTCTTGCTGTCGGTGTTGGTCTTCGTCTGGGGATGGAACCCGACAAAGACGCAGCTCGACGGCGGCCCGCCCGATGCGAGGAACTTCCTTGCCGGCCGCAGTAAATTATCGTTCGAAGTGCCGCGACTGCACCGGGTCGTCTACCGCACGCGCCCTGTCGTCGAAGTACACGACGGCGCCGATCGCTCGGCGGTGGCCGAGGAGGCCGTCTACCACTTCAACTGGCTCTCGGCCACGGGGACGGGCATTTTTCTGGCCTCGGTGCTGACGGCGATTTGGCTGCGAATAGGGCCCGGCGCTTTCATCTGGCAGTTTTTCGATACGCTGTTCAAAATGCGGTGGGCCTTGGCGACGATCGCCTGTATGTTGGCCTTGGGTTTCGTGACCAAGTACAGCGGTGGCGACGCGACGCTCGGCCTGGCATTCACGCGAACCGGCGCGTTCTACCCCTTCTTCGCGCCGCTCCTAGGCTGGCTGGGCGTCGCGCTGACCGGCTCCGACACCTCGTCGAACGCACTATTCGGTAGCTTGCAGCGGATCACGGCCGAGCAGTTGGGGCTCGATCCTGTTTTGATCGTAGCCTCTAACAGCACGGGCGGCGTGATGGGGAAGATGATTGACGCCCAAAGCATCGTCGTCGCCGCGGTGGCCACCGAGCAAACGGGCGGTGAAGGCAAGATCTTGCGGTTCGTGTTCCTGCACAGCGTCACGTTGGCGGTGCTGGTAGGGCTGGTCACCCTGGCACAGGCGTACCTCTTTCCCTGGATGGTGCCGCATCCCTGACCGGGTCGCCACGGATGGGCGACCGGCGTCGCTACTACGGTGACCAATCCGCCCGCGGGCGGTCGTGGATCTTCGGCTGGGTGGCACGTTGCCACTCGGCGATCGTATCGCGAGCTCGCCTTACGGAGTCGGCCGTGTCATGGACTTCCAATTCGATCTCGAAACGCCGCTTCTCGCCCGGCGCGAGCGCGGCCACGCGCCCGTTGGTCTTCTCGAACGACTTGACGTTGGGAAAATTAATGCACGGCTCCAGGCCCGTGCAATAGCCGTCGGCCAGCGCTTGTGGGTTCTTCCAGAGCGTGAAATACGGGAACTGCCGGCGATTGAATTTCAAACCCAGTCCGCGACCGCCGTCCCTTTCGGCCAGCAACACGCCGGTGCGGCCCTCGGTATCGGCGGCCAATTCGAAGAAGAACACGGTTTCCTGCACGCCGGCCTTTGCGGACGGGTACGTGTGCCAAGTGGACAGGTCACTGGCGGAATGGGTGTCTTTCGGGGCCAACGACGCGATCGGCGCGTCCAGTCGGGAACCGGCCGTTGCCAACGGCGGCCCGAGGTTGATGTGATACAGCAACTCCAAATCCGCCGGCCGAGCGGAGACGTTCTCGATTTCGTCGACAAGGGTCAGCTTCGGCTCGCCCAACCTTGTGCGGTACGTCGACGTGAGCCGTAGATTGTTGCCGAACAGCCGGGCCTCGTCCACCGTGCCACGAATGGCGATCTCGTCGATCGTCGGATCGAACGTGGCCACCACCTGGTGGGCGGGCAGGTTCGCGATCCTGCCGTGCAGCGAGTGCTTCAGCTTGCCGTCGGTCCCCCACTCGGGCGCACCGTTGTACTCCAGTCCGCACCGGCAAAGCAGCTCGTCAAAGCCGGAAAGCCAGCCGATGCCGCTGGGCTCCGCTAGGGGGACGAACTTGGGATGCACCGGACCTTTGACGGGCGATTGCCATCCGATCTCCAGCTCGCCGCGCCATGCCCGCCACAGGCCCATGCCGCGTGTCGGCACGATGATGAACCGCAGGCATCCGTTATCGACCTCGACCACTTCAACCCCCTCACGCAGTCCGCCGTGCAATGTCCGCGCGCCCAGCGAGAAGTCGCCATGGGTTTCGACATCGAAGTCGGCATGATGCACGTCAATATCGACGTCGGTCAATGTCCAGGTTTGGAGGGAATCGCGACGCGCCATGTTTCATGGTCTCTGGTACGGACGCAGTTCATTTTCTCAATCGGCCGCCATTTTATCATAAGCCAAATACTGATTTGTAAAGGGGGATGTGGAGATGAAGAGGGGATATGGGGATGAGCGGAAAAGATGCTTGCCAGCGGCAGGGCCAGCGAATAAAACAGAGCAGGCCGGCGAATCGGCCGGGCCAACACCGATTGGAGCCACCACCATGGTTTCTTCCACGCCAATCAAGAGAGACAACGTCGCCGCGGCGCTCGAACAGGCGCTCGACGCCGGCGGGGGCCTGCTTAGGCTCACTCCCACCTGGGTGCCGCGCAGTTTCCTGCACCCCGGCAAGCGAATCAAGCTCGCGCCCACCGACTGGTACGCCTACGGCGCCCACCGCGGCGGCATCGACGAACGCTGGTTCGGCAGCACGACCGAGGCTGCCAACGAAGGCCGCGTTTTCGATGAGGGACTTAGCTACGTGGCCTTCGCCGGCCAACGCTTCACGCTCCGCGACGCCGTCAGCGAAAAAGGGAGTCGGCTGATCGGCCAGGTGATGTACGACCAGTACAAGCGCTGGCCCGTCTACTCGAAATTCTTCGACAACATGGGCCCCATTCCGCACCACATGCACCAGGGATTCAAGCACGCCAAGCTCACCGGTCAGGAAGGCAAGCCCGAAAGTTACTACTTTCCGCCGCAGCTCAACAATGTCGATAACAACTTCGCCTACACCTTCATGGGCCTGGAGCCGGGCACGACCAAAGCCCAGGTCCGCAAGTGCCTGGAGGACTGGTCGCGAGGGGACAACGGCATTTTGGATTTGTCGCGGGCATACCGGCTGAAGCGAGGCACGGGCTGGCTGATCCCGCCCGGCGTGCTGCACGCCCCGCCCCCCCTATGCACCTACGAGCCGCAGTGGGGCTCGGACGTGTTCGGTATG
>DATLQY010000877.1:0-6893 GCA_035534975.1 Pirellulales bacterium | reverse complement strand
TACGACGGTCAGCGCCCGGTGCGGATCGACACAGTCGTCGTCTCCACACAACACGCGCCGGAGGTCAGCCACGAGGAAATCTGCCGCACGGTGAAACAGATCGTCAAGCCGCTTTTGCCCGCCGAGCTCAGCTCTGCTGGGGACATCACCTACCACATCAATCCCACGGGTCGGTTTGTCGTCGGCGGCCCGCACGGCGATTGCGGCCTGACGGGGCGTAAGATCATCGTCGACACCTACGGTGGCTGGGGCCGGCACGGTGGCGGCGCCTTCAGCGGCAAGGATCCGACCAAGGTTGACCGTAGCGCCGCCTACATGGCGCGGCACGTGGCGAAGAACATCGTGGCCGCCGAACTGGCCGACCGGTGCGAAGTACAACTCGCTTATGCAATCGGTGTCTCCGAGCCGGTCAGTATCCGGGTCGATACCGAGGGAACCGGCAAGCTCGAGGACGGCCGGATTTGCGACCTGGTCCGGGAGCTGTTTCCGCTCACGCCCAGCGGCATCATCAAGTACCTCGACCTTCGGCGACCGATCTATCGCCGCACCGCCGCCGGCGGACACTTCGGCCGAAGCGAGCCGGAATTCCTTTGGGAAAGCACCCATCGCACCGCAGAATTGACCGAAGCCGCGGCGGCTTGTGCCGCGGTGGGCTGATTTGCACGATCGCGACGAAGCGCTCCCAGTGGCCGCGAAGCGGCCGAAATGACGTTCCCATGTGGAGCGTGGGAACGAGGGAAAGATGAGTGCTTGTTCTTTCAAGCCGATTCCAAGCGAATTGGCTCGTATGGCTGGCGTTCTCTTGAGCTTGGTGGTCTGCGTCGCAGGAGGAGTGCTCGGCGGGAGGCGTTTCGCGGGTGCGTTGACGTTGCCCTTGGACGCAGTCGTGCTGGCGGCGGTTGCCACGGGCGCGGCCCTGGCGGCCGCTTTGGCGCGGTTCGCCTGGCGGTCGGGAAGCCCTCAACGACCAGGTAAGATCATGGATCACGCCGCGCTGGCCGCGCCCACGGCGGGAATTCTATTATTGGGATACGGATTGACGCCGCCCGACTCTCCGTTCTGGGCCAAGGCGCTGTTTTGGACGTTTTTGGTCTCTGAAGAGGCGGCCAGTGGGTGGTGGGCTTTTCGCCGCGGCCATGCCCCTTGGCCGGGGCAACCGCGGCTCGGCGGAGCGACCTCGAAACGGCGGTTGCCTTCGGGCGAGCAACTCACACAACGGCTGTCGCGATCGAAAACGGCCGACGGTGTCGAATGGCTGCGAGGCTCGGTGCGCGCCGATTTCGCGCCGGGTAGCAGCGCGGCTCGCATTCATGTCGCCTTCTGCCCTCCCATGTCGCGATTGCCGCGGTTCGAGTTCCACCAGTCGTCCGGTCCGCCGTCACGGATCACGTTGGGGCGGCTTCTGCCGCACGGGGCCCGGCTCGAATTGAAACTGACCGGTCCGGCTCGCGAGGCCGTGACGGTATGGGTCGAGTTTACGGCGTCGGAAAAATCCGCGGCGTTCACTGGAATTCGCGGCCGCGATCGTCCATAATGGACTTTAGTGGCTCGTGCCAGGCATTGCCGTGAGAAAGCCCATCCGAAAGGTCAACCCATGACGCGCTCCGAACGAGACATCCTCGCCATTTTTCGACGATTCCGGGTGGGGCCGAACAAAATGCTTTGCCTCAACAACTTCGTCAACGATAACTTCCTGGTCACGATGGATGCGCTGGTCAAGAGCAAGCTCGTCGTCAAGGACCGTCCGAAGCACGCGTATTACCTCACCGAAGAAGGTTACGAGGCGTCGTTGGTCGAGAATTGATCTCGATCTCGCCCGGCCCCCAACGTGTCGTCGAAAAACTCCATTGCTTCGAGCATCGTCCGCTTCATTTCCAGCGGCGAGAAGACATGCCCGGCCCCGAGCAGGAATTCGACTCTGCCGGGCACTCCGGCGTCGGAGAGGGCCGTGGCCATCTGGAACGCCTGGTCGTACTGGACCAGCGGGTCGTTTGTGCCGGCGAAGAGTAACATGGGCGGATCGCCGGCGTTGACGTACTTGATGGGCGAAGCTTGCAGGTAGAGCTCGCGATTCTCGTCCATCGGACCGCCGAGGAAGTTTTTGAGGATGTTCACCGACTCGGTCGAAAAATCGCCGATCAGGTGTGTAGCCCCAACATAGCTTACCACGGCTTGGACCTTACTCGATTGATCGTTCGATCCGCCGTCGCCTTCGAGTCCGTCGGACGTGTCGGTGACACCGAGCAAGAGCGCCAGGTGCCCCCCGGACGACCAGCCGAAGGCGCCGATCCGGTCGCGATCGAGCTTCAGTTCGGCGGCATGGGCCCGCATCCAACGGACGGCGCACTTGCAGTCCTCGACTTGCGCTGGGAATAGGTGCTTGGGCGCCAGTCGATAATTGATCGAGACGGCCAGGTAGCCGGCGGCCGCGGCTTCCTTGGCCTGGGCGGCGAAGTCGTCCTTGTTGCCGCTTTGCCAGCCGCCGCCGTGGATGAACACCAGTCCCGGGGCCGCAGCGTGGGTCCCTTTGGGCAGCGCCAGGTCGAGCGTCAGGTCCTCGCCCGCCCCAGTGCCAAAGACCACGTCGGGCCGGAATTCGACTTCGTACTTCTTGCCTTCCTTCTGGTCGTCGCTCGCATTCGTCTGTTGCGCATTCGTCCGGTCCACCTTCTTCGGTTCCGCATTCTTCTGGTCCGTCATCTTGTATTCCGCCTTCTTGTATTCGACCGCCAGCGGCACCGCCGTGGCGAGCGCCACGCCGGCGGCCAACAGGATGCCGGGACCCCTTCGAAATTGGATTCGGCTCATGACGCGACCTCATTCGAGGGAGACGAAGGATGAAGGCGGAAGGATGAAGGCGGAAGGGTGAAGGCAGGGCCTGACGCCATGATCTTTCTCCTTCCCACTTTCAACTTTCCCCCTTTCTTCTTTTTTCCGATCCCCATATCTCCTCCTTATCCCCCTATCCCCCTTTTATAGACGTCCCCGTCCGTGTTGGTCGATTTGTGTTGGTCGATTAATTGTGTTCGTTGTGCGTGCGGCTGGGGCCGCACTGCGCATTTCGACGATAATTCGCGCTCGCGCCACCCGCAAGTATAGTACGAATGGAACCTCGTGGTAGACGGTGAGGGGGGGTAAGAGGATCTACGGAGGGGTTGTGCCGATTCATCCGCTCATTTGCCGGGAATAATTCCGTCCGGCCGCCGCGAAGATTACAATGGAACGCGGGGAAGGCGACGGCAGGGAGGGCGAGTTTACGCTAAGCCAAGCGGAATTCAACCGATTGGTCTCGGACCATGCCTCGGCCCTCTACCGCCTGGCCTTTCGACTGGTGGGCGACGCGCACGAGGCGGAGGACGTGGTTCAGGACACCTTTCGCTCGGCCTGGAAGGGCCGGGCGCGCTTTGATGCCGCGCGCGGGGGTCGCGCCTGGCTGGCGGCCATCCTGCGCCGCCGCGTGGCCGACCGCTGGCGCCGCAGACCGCCGCCACGTCTGGCGGATTTCGAGGCCGAACTCGAGATTGGCGTCCTGGCGGCCGACCCGCTTTTTGACCAGTTTACCGACGAGATGCAGCAAGCCCTCGATCGCTTGCCGCTGACGCTGCGAGAATCGTTACTCCTGGTCGTGGTCGGCGAGTTGACGCACCAGGAGGCCGCCGACGTACTGGGCGTGCCGCTGGGAACCGTGCTGTCGCGCGTCAGCCGAGCCCGCATGCGATTGCGTGAGTATTGGCTGGCCGAACAAAAACGAGATTGAACGACCATGTGGAAACCCGCCATGTCAGCCTTTGGCCTCCATCTCGATTCCTGGCTCGACGAGAACCTCCGTGCCGTACCCTTGCCCGACGGGCTGACGGCGAGGCTACGGCGAATTCCGGGGTTGGTGAGCGGTGGAGTGGCAATTGGGCCGACCCTTGCACCGCTCCACCACTCACCACTCACCACTCCACCTCTCACCACTCAACTCGACGCGGCGCTGACCGCCGTGCCGCTGCCCGGCGGATTGGTCGATCGTTTGCAAACGACCTGCGGTCCCATGGCGCGCAGGGCGCGCTGGCGCGATTGCATGGAGCGCACCGCGGTCGCAGCCTTGGTGCTTTTGGCGATCGGGGGTTCGTACGCGGCGTCGCTGGCCGCGTTCTTGTGGATTTCGTACCCGGCCGCGCGGTTGGCCGCGGGGGCCGACCAGCCTCGCTGGTTTCAGGGCACGTTTTCGTCGACCGAGGACCTCGAAGGGCCCACGGTTCGGTTCGATTTCTCCGACGCCGATTCGCCCGCGGCAAGGCGCGTGTTCAACGAGGCCGTCGCCGCGGCGCATATCGCGGAAGCGGGATCTGCGTGGCAGACGGGGGCGACCGACGATCCAGTGGATTCGGAGCCGATCCTTCTAGCGTCGGGCGATGTCGATGTCGCCATTTCAGAGCACCTCGACCGTTTGTGGCAGCAGGGTCATGGCCTTCACGGCAGCCGAGTGCTCTTGTCGCGCGTAGGACCGAGCGATACCGATGACGATTTCGAGGCGATGAAAGTGCATTTCACCCGCTGGTTTGCGGTTCGGTGGTCGGAGTGGCCTTGTCTTCGGGAGCTGGCGGGCTTTCTGGACCGCCTTAGCGAGCCAACCGACCGGCGGAGCGAATGGGAGGAATGAAAGTTCCTTGCTTCCCGTTGTCGAAGTCTATAAGCTGGAACGTTGGCGATGCGAGGGTGCCAAGGATTCTTAGGACGGGACGGATGAGACACCAATTGCAAGGGGACGCGGCGATACCGAGGCGTTGGGGTGACCGTGTTTCGGGATGGCCGAGCAATGCGCGAGGGAAAGTTTGCGGTCTGCTGGTCGCGCTGATGGCGCTGTCCGGTGGACGCACGGCGTCGGCCGAGGAAGCCTATCAAAAGTTCCTCGATGGGCTGCGCGAGCACGGGCTTTTCGACATGGCGCTCGACTACATCGCCGAGATGCGCGAAAGCCCGCTCGTTTCGAGCGAGTTAAGAATACAGATGCCCTACGAAGAGGGGGTCACGCTGATCCACGCGGCCCAGGTCGAGCGCGACTCGGCGACCAAGGTCAAGTACCTCGACCGGGCGAAAGAGCAGCTCGAGGCATTCATTGCGGCCAATTCATCACACCCTTTGTCCGCCGGCGCCGAAACGGAGCTCGGGCAGGTGCTGGTGGTTCGGGGCCGGATGCTGATCGACCAGGCGAACCGTCCGGCAAACGCCCCGAAGAAAGAGGAGTTGCTCACCCAGGGGCGTGAGAAGTTTATCGCGGCTCAAACGGTATTCACGACCGCGGAAGAGAAATTTACGGCGAAGCTGAAGGAGTTTCCTAAATACATCGAGGCGAAGGACGTCAAGCAGATCGCCGCCCGCGACCAGGCTCGCACCGACCTGCTCAAGGCGCTGATTCATTCCGCGGGCGTGCTGCGAGAGTTGGCCAAGTCCTACCCGGCCGGCTCCGACGAGTCGAAAAACTACCTGCACGAGGCCGCCGCCAAGTACGCCAAGATCTACGAAAAGCACCGCACGCGGTTGGCCGGCTGGATCGCCCGCGCCAATGAAGGGCAATGTTACCAGGATTTGGGCGACACGAAACGCGCCTTGGGACTCTACGAGACGATTCTGAGCCAGCCCGACAACATTGAGGAATTTCGCAAGCTCAAGTCGAGCGCCATGCACTTGAGCATGCAGTGCTGGATTTCGGACACCGAAAAGAAATATGATGTCGCGGTGAACACCGGCGACAAGTGGCTGAACAACGCGAAGCCCGACGAGGAGCATTCGCCCGACGGTCTATCGATCCGCTATTACGTGGCCGTGGCGAACAAGCTGGTGGCCGGCGGCCTCAAGCCCGAGGAAGACTCGGCCCGGAAGAAGGCCCTCTCGGAAGCCAAGAAGCAGGCCGGTTACGTGCGCAAATACGACAGCGACCACAAGGAAGACGCGAAGAAGCTCTACCAGGAGCTGTCGGGGATCGACGAAGGGCCGCGCGGCGAGCCGACGAACTTCGTCGAAGCGCGCGACCGCGGCAAGGACGCTCTCGACAAGTGGCAAGAAAAGCTGGCCAGCATCACGACCGCGCCGGTGCTCAAGGACGAGGCCAACATTCCCAAGTACCAGGAAGAGGCCAAGGAGTGGCGCGAGAAGTCGCTCGAGTACTTCCGCCTCGCGTTGGAGCTGCGAGACGAGGAGACGCCGGTGGACGACGTGAACATCGTTCGCTACTACCTGTGCTTCCTGTCGTACAAGGACGGCAACTACTACGACGCGGCCGTGATGGGCGAGTTTCTGGCACGCAACTATCCCGACAGCGCCGGCGGTAAGCAGTGCGCCAACATCGTCATGGTATCGTACCTGGATTCCTACAAGGCGTCCCCGGTCGGCCAGCGCGACTTCGACAAGCAGAGGATGGTCGACATCGCCGACTACATCACCCACCGTTGGCCCAACGATGTGGTCGCCGACGAGGCCTGGGGCGTTTTGATGTCGGTCGCCGCCAACGAGCGGCAGTTGGACAAGGCGCTGGAGTACCTTGGCAAGGTCGCGCCCGATTCGCCGCGCCGCGGCGAGCTGGAGCTCAAGGCCGGGCAGGCCCTGTGGGCGGCCTATCTCGACGCGGCCCGCCTGGAGGGCGCCGATCGGCCGGCGCAGGCACAACTCGACGAAATGGTGGCCAAGGCCAAGCAAGCGCTCCACGATGGGGTCGAGCGAATGCGCGCCGCGGTCGACGCCGGCACCAGCGACGTCGGCGTGACGCTCGCCTCGGCGGCGCTGTCGCTGGACCAGGTGTACCTGGAAAGCGGCGAAAGCGAAAAGGCCGTGCAACTCTTGAACGATCCCAAGATCGGCCCCCTCACCCTTGTCGCGGCAAAGCACCCCGCCACGCAGCAGGGCAAATT
>DATLQY010000876.1:0-3640 GCA_035534975.1 Pirellulales bacterium | reverse complement strand
AGAGGAGATGATCGGCGGCCGACGGACAGCGTGGCACTGGGTTCGACGTGGATTTTGGCTTTCTTGGCACTCCCACCGTTTATGCCACGGGCGGCAGAGCGCGGCGCAAAAGCGCCACGAAACCGAGCGCAATGTCCGATTTCGAGCGCTTTTTTTTGCGGATTATACCTTCCCATGGTTATACCTAACACGGGTCGGTTTCGTGGGCGACACCCAACGTCATCGCTTTGAACTCCGGCGCACCACGCGGCCGGGCGTGGCGCCGGTGTGCTCGCCGTCGCGCAAGACATGCACTCCATTGACCAACACCTGCCGCACACCGGTGGCATATTGGTGCGGCTCGGCGTAGGTGGCGTGGTCGGTGATCGTCGCCGGGTCGAACACGACCACGTCAGCGAAATGTCCCTCGGCCAACCGCCCGCGGCGCTCGATCCGCAGGTTGGCCGCCGGCAGGCCGGTGAGCTTGTGGATCGCGGCCTCGAGCGGGAGCACTTGCTCGTCGCGGACGTACTTTCCCAGCAGCCGCGCGAAGCAGCCATAGGCGCGAGGGTGGGGCATCGACTTGAGGAACGCGCCCTCGGGGGCGAGCGACTCGGCGTCGGAGCCGAAGCTGACCCAAGGCAAGACGATGTTCTTCTTGACGTTGGCCTCGACCATCAGGAAATAGATCGTCTCGACGCGGCTGTCGTCCTCGACGACCAGGTTGATGGCCGTCTCCTCGGGCGACGTGCC
This sequence comes from Pirellulales bacterium, assembly GCA_035534975.1. Taxonomy (GTDB): domain Bacteria; phylum Planctomycetota; class Planctomycetia; order Pirellulales; family JAICIG01; genus DATKSN01. The sequence continues at coordinate 2,908 of DATLQY010000876.1, read as the reverse complement.
GCGCCGCGCCGCCACCTCGGCCAACGTGCGGCCCATCAGCGGCTTGAGCTCCTCGCTCTTGAAACCGACCAGGAGCACCTGCTCCGGCGAGCCGGCCGCCAGCAGCAGGTTTTCCCATTGGTCGGTCGGCGTGCGCATTTCGCGCACGACGCGGGCGCGAACCTTGGGGTCTTGCAGCCGCTCGCGCCAGCGCTCCAGCCCCCCCTCCTGAACCCAGGGGGGCATGGCGGCGTTCAGGCCGGTGCCGCCCGCCGTGTAGGTGTACATGTCGGCCGTGATCGCCAGCCCCGCCGTGCGGGCCGCTTCGATCTTGTCGATCACCTGCTGGTGCTTGGGCCAGTTGGCCTTGCCCGCCGCCTTGAGATGGTAAATCTCCGCGCGGATCTTCGCCTCGCGGGCGATTTGCAGCAACTCGTCGATCGACTCCAGCAGTCGGTTCCCCTCGCTGCGGATGTGCGAGATATAAAGCCCGTCGTATTCGGCGGCGACCTTGCACAGCTCGATGAGCTCGCGAGTATCGGCGTAGAAGGCCGGGGCGTAAATCAACGACGAACCGACCCCCAGCGCCCCGGCCTCCATTTCGCGTCGCACCAGCCCGCGCATTCGCTCCAGTTCCTTGCGGTCGGGACGGCGGTCCTGGTAACCCAGCTCGTGGATGCGGACCGTGGTGGCGCCGACGAACGAGGCGATGTTGGGCGAGACGCCGCGCTCGGCAAGGCGATCGAGAAACTCGGCCAGCGTGGTCCATGTCACCGCGAACTTGACGTCGCCTTGCGACTGGATCATCTCGGCGCGCATCGTTTCATTCAACGGCCCCATCGACCACCCCTCGCCAAAGACCTCGAGCGTGACCCCCTGGCGGATGTCGCTCTGCGAGCGCCCGTCGACCAGGAGCGAATCGGCGGCCCAGCTCAGCACGTTGATGAAGCCGGGAGCCACGGCCAGTCCCTTGGCGTCGATTTCCGTCTTGCCGCGGGCACCTCCCAGGTCGCCGAGGCTGGTGATCGTGTCGCCATCGATGGCCAGGTCGCCGACGAACGGTTTTCCGCCGGTGCCGTCGTAGAGCGTGCCGCCGCGGATGATGAAATCATGGCGCGGGGGCCCGCCCTGGGCATGACTCGGGCCGACGAGCGCCGCCAGGAAAGCGGACAGCGCGATCGAACGGGTATGCTTCGTGGTCATCGCCCAGATCTCCAAGGACTGAACGTCAGCCGGTTCGTGCCCCAGTGTACGTCTGCGCCAGATCCGCGGCAAGGAATTCAACGACCCACTTAATGGCTAAGACGAGTTTCCGCAAAGTGAAAGATTGCATGCCACCGGCTTGCCCGGTGGTCTTTGACGCTGGCAGCTACCCAAGGCGGCCGCCATTCCTGTTTTCGAACCCCGATTGCCCTGCCGCTGCCTTTGGCAGCGGCAGGGCAATCGGTGGGAAGGGAGAGTTGGCCCCGAGGATTTTAGCTGCCAGCGTGAGTCCGGGGCACCCGCGCAGTGGGTCGCGAGCAAGCCGGTGGCATCATTTGATCGATCCTAGCCTTTAAGCGGGCCATTGAAGAAATCTCCCAGTGGCGTCACCGAACAAAGCCGGGGCGACGGCGATGTATTTTGGCTTGAACGCGGCCCAGCCAGCAGAGTTGACAATCGCCGCGGCGCAAGCTCAGATAACTTCAAAAATGTCCAAACCCGTTCCCCAGCCGATCGATTCCGCCCAACTCGTCGAGCTGGCGCTGGCGGTGCTCGAGGCTGACCGTTTTCCATTCTTGGCGACGGTCGATGGCGACCAGCCGCGTCTGCGTCCGGTATCGCCCGTCAAGACCGAAGGCTTTGTCGTCTACGTCGCGAACCTCCGCGACTACCACAAGACGGCCGAAATCGCGGCCAACCCCAAGGTTGAACTGGCCTACATGGACGACGGGCACAACCAGGTCCGCATCACCGCGCTGGCCGATGTCGTCGTCGAGCGGCCGCTTTTGGAGGAAATCTGGCGAGATAACCCGCTCCTGCGGCAATATCTCGGCAACCTCGACAATCCGCAGTTGATCGTCTACCGCATGCGGCCCGTCCGCGTGCGCTACATGCGGGAGTGGGCGCTCGAATACCACGAGGTGCCGCTTCGGTTGGCGTGACGGCCGACAGCCGAGACCGTCATCTAGTCGGCAGAATGCAATGCTTCATCGGGCTTTTCTTTTTCAATCACCCGCCCAAAGGATAGGATCGATCAAATGATGCCACCGGCTTGCCCGATGGAGACTCACGCTGGCAGCTACGTCCGCGGGCCCGACTCTCCCCTCCCACCCGATTGCCCTGCCGCTGCCTTTGGCAGCGGCAGGGCAATCGGGATTTGAAAACAGGAATGGCGGCCGCCTTGGGTAGCTGCCAGCATCACAGACCACCGGGCAAGCCGGTGGCATGTCACGTTCCGCATTGCGGAAACTCGTCCTAACTAGCCTTTAAGCGGTCCGTCGTTCTTTTTCCCTTCCCGTCGCGGCGACGCGAAGACCGTGCCGATTTCACGCCAGCAGCTCCTCGACGACCTTCCCCTCCACGTCGGTCAGTCGGAAATCGCGCCCCTGGAAACGGAACGTGAGCCGCGTATGGTCGATGCCCAACAGGCGCAGGACCGTGGCGTTCAGGTCGTGGATGTGGACCCCGTCGCGGACGATGTTGTAACAGAAGTCGTCGGTTTCACCGTGGGTCAAGCCCGGCTTGATCCCGCCGCCGGCCAGCCACATCGTGAAGCAGCGGCCGTGGTGGTCGCGGCCGTAATTGTCCTTGGTCAGTTGCCCCTGGCTGTAGACCGTACGGCCAAATTCGCCTCCCCAGATGACCAGCGTCTCGTCCAACAGTCCGCGCGCCTTGAGGTCAGCCACCAAGGCCGCGCTGGCCCGGTCGACGTCGCGGCACTGTCCGC
>DATLQY010000875.1:0-2680 GCA_035534975.1 Pirellulales bacterium | reverse complement strand
ACTGTCGGGCGCTTGCGTGGCGACCAGGAAGTCGATCCCTCGCTTGATCTCGGGTCGTTCGGCTGTATGTCCGGTGAGCGACAAGACGTACAACGTCTGGCCGGTGGCAAAGGCGTCGCTCTTCAATTCAGGGACGGTCTGGCTCCAGCCACCGTCGGCGCGTTGCAGTGCGAGCAACTCGTCGATCGTGGATTGCATCGTTTCGCGCGGCCTGGTGGAGCGGGCGCCCATGAGCAGCTTCAGGGCTTTGTCTTGATGGATGTCGGAGGGCTTCGCGGCGTCGAGCCAGGCGATCGCTTTCGACAGCGCCGCGCGCTGCGATTCCGGCGCGTCGGGTCCCGTTGCCCCCTCGAGCGCCATGATGATCCAGGCGGCGTCGGTGGTCTGGCTTTCGTTGATCGGCGGTCGCCTGAGACCGGCAAAGAACTCCCAGGAACCGTCGGCTTGCTGCTTCTTGACGATCTCCTCCGCGATCAGCTTCAGGCTTTGTCGTTGTCCCTCTTCCAGCGAGGGCAAATACTGCGCGGCGACGGCCAGGAACGGGAGCCCCATGTTCAACCCTCGGCCCTGCGGGCGCGGATCGGGCGGATCAGCCGGATTGGGAAAGATCTTCGACGACAGCAACTTGTCCCTGCTGCCCAGCAAGGAATCGGTCGTATCGGCCAGGAATTTCTTGTCGATCGCGTACCCCTGCCGTTCGGCTTCGCTCAGCGCCCAAATCGGCATCGGCACGTGATGGCAGGCAGCGCATTTGCGCGTGTTCAACCAGGCGGCGCTTTCGGTTTGCATGTACCCAATGGCGCGATCGACCGTCCGTTGAATTTGCTCGGTCGTCGCGGGGGGAAACGCGGCGGGGATCGCGTCCGGCTCCTCAGCTCGGGCGGTCGGTACGAAACCAAGGACAAGCGACGACAAAACGAATGAGGATATGCGAGCCATGATTCGATCACTTGCAATGAGGAGGCGGCAAAACGCGGCACGGGGCGGGGCACTCACAAGATTCTACACTTCACGCGTAGGGTGGGACAAGACCCGGGGCACCCGCGCAGCGGGTCGGCGGGCGCCGGCCCACCATCCGTTATCGCATACGACGGTCGATGGCAGGCAACCCCGTTGGTGGGCCGGCGCTCGCCTAAGGCGAGCTTGTCCCACCCTACATTGATGGCCGCGCGAAGTACAACGTGTTTTCGCCGCGCGGTGCTTGACACGTGATTACGCATGTAGTAACATCGGGCTTGATGCCCGTCCCAACGCCGTCACGCGGTCGTTCGGGGTAAGCCACTTGGTCGACGTTGAAAGGATTGAACCATGAGCGATGCGCCGCGGATTTCCGACGCCGAGTGGGACGTGATGGAGGTCGTCTGGAAGCTCGGGGCCGCGACGGCCGCGAACGTGATCGACGAATTGGCCCGGAGCAGGGATTGGAACCATCGCACGATCCGCACCATGTTGTCGCGGCTGGTGGCCAAGGGCATTTTGCGGCGCGAAGAGGACGGTCAACGCTCGGTTTACCGCCCGGCCATCAGTCGCCAACTCTGCGTGCGGCAGGAGGGCCGGTCGTTTCTGCGGAAAATCTTCGAAGGCGACGCGGCCTCGCTCCTCGTACACTTCGCCCGCGGCGCCCGGATCGGGACGGAGGACCTTGAGAAGCTGCGGCGCATCCTCGACGAGAAGAAACCAGAGGCCTGACCATGCAACCGCTCGGAGAATTTCTCGACGTCGCGCTGGCAGCAATCTTGCGCGCCTCGTGGCAAGCCGGGGTGCTGGCGGCGATCGTGCTCGCGCTTCAATGGGTGGCGTGCGACACCGCCGTGCTCGGTGAAATCGGGCGAGAACAACGAGCATCTTACGGGCAGACGTTGCTGAAACTGGCCGATCAGTTGGCCGCCCCGCGCTTATTGCCGGGCATGGTGGGGGCTTTCAGTTCGAAAGATCGACTCGAAAGGAGAATTACAATGATTGCCAGATTCGAGAGGCCCGTGCGCGGATGGGCTTGGGCCGGCGCCGTCCTGGTCTCCGGCATGACGGCGGTCGGCCTCACCGGCGCCGCCGAGCAGGAGCAACCGGCGCAGCCTTCGAAGGCGGCCCCGAAGCGGGACGATTCGAAACCAGCGATCTCGAAGGCCAAGAACGAAGGGACGCTCTCCGGCCGCGTCGTCGACGAAGACGGTAAGCCCGTCGTCGGTGCTCGAATTTGGGCAAATACGGACGAACAGGGAAACCAGATCGAAGCCAAAAGCGACGCCGGCGGCCGCTTTCGTCTGGGGCCTGTCGAGCCGATTTATCAACTTCGTTACGACCTGATCATCGACGCCGAGGGGTTCGCGCGGCAATACATTGCACGTGACACGTGTACCATCTTTCCGCGCCGCGATTCCGACTTGGGCGCGATCCGACTCGACCGCCGACGTACCTTCACCGGTCAGGTGCTGGATGTCGACGGTCAACCGGCGCCAAACGTGAAGGTCGATTGTTCAATGTACCGCTCTTATACCATGGCCTCTTCGTTTGGAGAGATTGGTCCCGTTGAAGTTCTGACGACTGACGACCAAGGGCGCTTTCGCACGCCACCTGTGCCCGTTGGAAAGTTTTCTCTGATGGTCCGTGCCCCTGGGCGGAAGTGGGACTTCGTTGAGCGCGCCGTCGAGCCTGGCGGCGAGGAGACGATCGAGGCGATTCG
>DATLQY010000874.1:0-20543 GCA_035534975.1 Pirellulales bacterium | reverse complement strand
CCACGGATTGATTCAGAAAGTGCCGAAAACCCATCGCTACATGCTCACCGAGAAGGGACGATCGGCCATCGCAGCACTGTTGGTCGCAAAGCAGGCCGACACGGCCAAACTGGCCCAACTCGCGGCATAAAATCTTCGCGGCCAACAAAGAAATAGAACGTTAGTAGTACAGATTTCACAGATATGTGCTCCGAATCTGTGAAATCTGCGAAATCTGTGGACACGCGTCGTTCGTCTCGTCGATCCTGGCGCCGTCGCCGTTTGGCCCGGAATGGCGGAAAACAGGATCGAGAAAGCGGTGCCGGCCTGGGAGGAAGCCCTACGGCAAGCGACGGAACTGTTGGGATCACATGCCCGCAAAACACGCCAAGGGGATCGCTTCGCACAATTCAAATTTCCTGATAGTATGCAGTAGCTACCCTGACGTAAGCACAACGAGGACACGAACATGAAGCCCAAGAACACGATCTGCCTCTGGTTCGACAAGGACGCGCAGGAGGCGGCGCGCTTTTACGCCGCCACCTTTCCGGATAGCAAAGTGACCGCTGTTCACAAGGCGCCGGGTGACTACCCGGGCGGCAAGCAGGGCGATGTGCTGACGGTGGAGTTCACCGTTCTGGGCATTCCCTGTCTCGGCCTCAATGGCGGCCCGGTGTTCAAGCACAGCGAGGCCTTCTCCTTTCAGATCGCGACCGATAGTCAGGACGAGACCGACCGCTACTGGAACGCGATCGTCGGCAATGGCGGCGAGGAAAGCGCGTGCGGTTGGTGCAAGGACCGCTGGGGCCTCTCCTGGCAGATCACCCCGCGCGCGCTAACCGACGCGCTTGCGGCAGGTGGCGGTGAGGCAAAACGCGCTTTCGAGGCAATGATGACCATGCGAAAGATCGACATCGCCACGATCGAGGCAGCGCGGCGGGGCTGACGTATTGACCTCACCGATCTCGGCGAAGGAACGGTCATGGGTCCAAAGTCCAGGGCGTTCGCACGTTACCGACCGCGATTCGTTACGCTGATCGTGTTGTGCGTCGTCGCGGCGCCGATCGTGGTCGCCAATTTGCTGCGAGCACACACCTGCCGGCGCTGCCGCGGCTCGAAACCATCGACCTGGAAGGCTCCGAGGTCCGCGACGACGATCTTGCGCGGCTTGCCGTGGTTCCTCGCCTGAAGTTGCTCAATCTGACCCGGACGTCGGTCACCGACGCCGGCCTGGCGAATTTGGCCTCGCTGGAATCGCTTGAAGAACTGGCGATCAGTAATACCATCGCCACGGCGGAAGGGCTTGAATCGTTGCTCAGGCTGAAGCGTCTCAAAGCGTTGCACATTGGTTCCGGTCATTAGCAGGACGCGACGATTCCGCTGCCGTTCGAAGCGGGCGGGGCGTACTGGGGGCTGTACGTGCGCGAGGGCGAGGTCGATCGTTGCCGCCGGGCATTGGAAGCGTTACGGCGATCCAACCCCAGAATCGTCGTCGACGGCGAAACCGACGACTTCAACGAACGTCGGGCGCCAAAGACTGCCTCGGGAATCCCGGGAGATAGGCTCGACTTATGGGTCTATCATAACTTTTACGGGTGGTAGCGGGCAGGCCAGCCGCCTTCGTCAAGTGGGCGTTCAGTACGCGTTAAGTACCAACCCTTCGTATGGCAACGATCCCCTGCCCTTCGACGACCCGCACGATCTGGTCGGCCGGCACGTCGCGCAACGATGTGACCGAGGTGAGAACCACAATCTTAATGACGAGATGTCAGGACGATGGCCTCATTCCGGACGACGAACGTGAGCCCAAGCGGGGCGAGGAGGCGCGTCAGTGCCGACGATAGCGGCTCGTCGGCGGCTGACCCGGTAACCCGAATGTCACGGTCGATCGTTCCCGATTTGTTACATGCCGGATCAACTACGAAACTCTCGCCGGTCGCGGTCTCAAGCTTTGCGATGACTTGTTTCAATGATTCGCCCTGAAAATCGAGCGTCACCTTCTGCTTGAGGGCCTCGCCGACAAGCGCGTTTTCCTTAATCTGCCGAGGAGAAGGCCGCGATAAGCGAAGGTTCTCAGGCGAGCCGCGCACGATCCGAAGGCCGTCGCCGTTTTCGACATAAGTCAGGCCGAACGGTTCGAGTGTCAGGTTCAACCAGGCACGAAGCGTGAGCGAGCCGCCCAGCGTCAACGGTACGGGAACCTTCTCGTCAACGCCCGCCGCCTTCAGCTCATCGGGGTCGAGTCGAATCGTGATCCGACCGACCTTGCCGTAAAAGTCCAGCGTATCGGCAAGGGTCTCGCCTTCCCCGACGGCAATCGAAAGGCCGCGGTCGAGTGCGGATGAGATCCGTATGGCAGCGGGTAGCGGCGTCAATTTCGAAGCCAGGAAATCTTCACACGCCCAGCTACCGAGAACGAATGGTTTCGCTGGGAAATCGACCACCCGCCCTTCGGGGTCGAGCAGCACCGCAGTCGGCCAGTACTTGACGCCATAGTCTTCGACCGTCCGGCCCGATGTATCCAACAGGATCGGGAACGGCAATGACCGTCCGTGCCACGCGCGACGAACGATCGGCTTCAGTTTCTCGTCGAGCATCGTGAAGTCCGTGGCCTGCGGGTCGTGTATCGCCAGCACGACAAATTTGTCGCCATCCGCGGCATGGTTGTCGACAAAATCGATCCAGCCGGGCAACCCTCGTCGGACACACGGCCCGCACCAATATCCCCAGAATTCAAGAACCACCCACTTCCCTTTGAAATCGGCGGGCTGGACATCTTTCGATACGCCGCGGGCATCGGTGATATGCCACGCCGGGGCTGGTTTGCCGATGAGCTGGGTGACCTTGGACGGTTGTAACTTGATTTCACCGAGGTCCAGATCCTTTCCGCGCTCGAGGGTGAATTCACGGTCGTCTTCGTCGTGGCGGGTTTCTCCGCCGCGGATCGTGCATCGCCCCGGCGGCAGCTTCATCGCAAACTTCGCGGCGCGCGAGCGGCCACCGGCGACCCGGAGCCTTTTGTCGCCGACCGACACGGTGACGTAGGTCTCGCCGAGCGAGAGATCCGGCTGCTCCGAGGCGTACCGGAAGCGGACTTCGACCAGACGCTGCAAATCGATATTGATCGGTTCCTGCGGCGACGTGGCCGATATGGTCGCCAGGCCGCCCAGTATTCCGGTACTGTCGATTGCCATCAGGACCGAGTCGCGGTTGTAGAGCTCGACTTCCAGCGAAAATCGACCGTCCGTTCCCGACAGAGTGGGCAGCGCCAACTCCAGGGGTGCTGATTGCTCGGCAAACCACCATTCAGCAATGCGCGCTTCTGCAACCGGGTTTCCGGTCGTGTCGACAACGCGCCCAGCGAGCCGGACGACCGCGCCGGCCTCGGCACTCGCGGCAATGAGAGCGACGACCGCGGAAAGTCCCAAGCGAATGTTCATTTTGCAGAATCGTCCTTACATGTTGGGCCAAATTCCGTACAGGCTGAGATCCCGATTCCCGCTGTGGGATTGTAGCACAACCGCCGGCTGCGAGAGGCATTTAACGTCAGGCAAGACGTCTTGGTTGACTTGGCCACAGTTACGTCGGATTCCCCGCCTTGACCGTTTCCCACGTGCCGACGCTGACGCTGGGCAGCGGCCATGCTGACGCTCGCTGACGCTGGCCGATCGCTCGCGCTGCGATCGCGGCGACGTTCGCAAGCCAATGAGCGGCAGCATGTTGCGCGCGGCAAACGGGTTCGTGCTGACGCTGCTGACGCTGCTGACACTGCTTTCGCTAACTTCACGGCAGGGGGGGGTGCCCGGCAGGCCGGCCACGGCTCAGGAAGGATGAAGGCGGAAGGATGAAGCGAAAGCGCCGCGGGAGTTGGGGGGAGCTGGGTGGCTTGCCTTTGTAACTGGACATTGGTAGTATTAGAGATGGGGTTTATGCCACTCCCTCGCGAGTTTTTGCCTGGGTGGGCAATTCGCGTGGCCAACTCTTCGCAAGGTGTTAACTCTTCGGCCGCGACGGCAATTGCGAGTGATTGGATGTGCAACGTTTCTGCGCAGTGGCTGCCAAGATTCCGGGCACACAGGGTGCGAGAGCCGAACCATCCGGCAGCGCCAGGCGGTAATAAAACGTTCAAAAACTTCGATATAAAACACTTTTTCAGTCGAGATACTTATCCGCCAAATCGACGGTTCAAGACGGGGCTTTCGATCGCCGGAGCGTGCTCAAAAAACGGGCAGACCCGATCGGGACGTAGCGCCGACATTCCGTGGCGGAGATTGTCGGAGAGCCTTTGGCGACCCAGCCTGACGGGCCCGCGTCACGGAGTGACGCGACTACGGGGCGGGCCGAACGCATGGCCGATCCTAACTTTTGAGCGGGCCGTTTTGACAAAGAACGCCACGGAGGCCACGGAGGGCGTCCCCTACAGAAATCATCGCGGCCGCGACCTCGCCACTGCGGGTGCGCTGGGCAAGCCTTAACGGATGTCCCCCGCATAGGGGAGTGACGATGCGTGACGATGGTGACGATGAAAAACGACCAAAGTTATTCTGGATTCGCGTGAGGTTGGGTCATTTAGGAAAACTCGGGGACCATTTCTGCGGGTCTCGATCGTAAGGTTGCCGAATGTCGGCAGAGCGGCCGGAGAGCCGTTCCCGCGAAGGTCGCTGGGTAAGTCGGCGGAAACGGGGCCGCAGAGCGGCCGAAGAGGCGTTCGGGGCACCCGCGCGGCGGGTCGGCGGAGCGTGGGAACGAGGACCAAGCTTGCCGAATGGCCGCAGAGCGGCCGGAGAGCCGTTCGGGGCACCCGCGCGGCGGGTCGGCGGAGCGTGGGAACAAGGAAACCAGTTAGGTCGCTGGGCAAACTCGGTAAGTCGGCGGAAACGGGGCCGCAGAGCGGCCGAAGGAGCGTTCCCACGCGGAGCGTGGGAACGAGGACGTAGGTCCCGGAGCAAGCTAGGTAAGATCTCGGCGGAAACGGGGCCGCAGAACGGCCAAAGAAGAGTTCCCACGCGGAGCGTGGGAACGAGGACGTAGGTCGCGGGGCAAGCTAGGTAAGCTCGATGGCGACGGGGCCGCAGAGCGGCCGAAGAACCGTTCCCACGCAGAGCGTGGGAACGAGGTCCAAACGCGGAGCATGGGAACGAGGACCAGGAGCCGTCGACGGCTGCTTCTTCTTGGGAGCGTGGGAACGAGGTCCTTACCCCTCGGTCGGGCGGAACGGGACAATTTCCTGCTTTGAATGGCCGTGGCGACTAGGTAAACTGAGATGGGGCGCCTTATTGCGCCTTCATATCTTGCGCGTTTGCGCGGCGGCGCTTTTGCCGTAACCACGGTCCTGGTCGGCGGGGTTGAATGAGGTAGAAAAGGCTTGCGAAGGCGTTCATTTTGCGTAGCCTGCGCGGTCGCTTGCCAGCTTTCGGCCTGGTGCGGGCATTGCTGCGCGCAGCTCGCCGGCAATGGCAAGCCGGCGGAAGCCAATCCGCCGGCCAAGCAAGACGCCGATGACGCGTCGGGTGGAATTGAAGAATCTCCGTTTTCGATCATTTACCTGCCCGACAAGGACGGGAAGCTGCAGCCCGTCCTCAATCTCAAGTACGAAGACTTCGAACGGATGCTGGTGCAGTCCGAGGGGCCCCGGAGACCTCGCTTCACCATCGACCGAATGACGGTTACCGGTGAGACGACGCCGCGGCACGCCCAACTGTCGGTCGAATTCACTATTTCGGCCAGCGACAAACAATGGGTCCGCGTACCGCTGAAATTGGGGGGCGCCGCGCTGGCCAAGCCCGTCACGTTTCACGACGAAGGAGAATGCGCCTTGGAGATCGACGCCGCCACCCGGGAGTTCGTTGCCTGGTTCCGCGGCGAAAGCAAAACTCCGCGGCGAGTCAGCATGCAGGTGCTGGTGCCGCTGGATAGCCAGGGAGGGCAAACCCGGTTGCGCCTGGCCGCGCCCCTCGCGACCTATCGGGAGCTGCTGCTCAATGTGCCGCTCGCTCGGGCCGCGGCTGAGGTCACCCAAGGGGGTGTGCTGGCGGGCACGCAGTCGCTGGACGGTAAGACCCAGATCAAAGCCATCGATTTGCAGAGCGATTTCGAATTGACCTGGCACGACGCCGTCGAGCCGGCCCTCAAACTGCAGACCGTCCTCGAGGCCAAAGGCGAGATCGCGACGAGAATCGAGGGGAGCAGCGTTCATAGCGAGGCGCTGTTGGCAGTCAACAGTTTCGGCGGTGAATTCGAGAGCTTTCGCGTCCGCCTCCCATTTGGCGCCACGCTGGTTCCCCAGGCGCACGAGGGATACAGCGTGACGTTGGTAGACCCGCCGGGTGAGGCGGACGAAGAGGCTGAACCACGGCTGGTCGAGGTACGTTTGAAGAACAAGTCCGCGGGCCCGATCAAAGTGCAATTGACCACCCGCCAAGCGCACGACGTGGTCCACTCCAACGAGCCGCTCGAGTTGGGGGGCTTCGAGGTGCTGGGGGCCGCGCAGCAATGGGGTCATGTCTCGGTGGCGGTCGACGACGCCTGGCAAGTCTCTTTCGGCAAACTGCAGCGCGTGCGGCAGGTCGAGGACTTGCCGGATGAGATGCGCCGCGGTGATCTGGCGGCAGGCTTCGAATACTCCGGGCAACCCTACTCGTTGCCGTGCCGGATCATGCCGCGAGCGACCGTACTGTTCGTCGAACCGAGCTACCTGGCGCAGGTCTACGCCGACCGGATCGAGCTGTCCGCGACGATCAAGTACCGCATCGACGGCGCCAAAGCGTTCGCGTTGGAAGTCGACTTTTCCGGCTGGAACGTGGACCTGACCAGCATCGACAGCGTGGATCCTCCCGGAATGATCGACGCGGCCAACGTCGCGGCTGGCGAGGGAATTCCGATGACGATTCCGCTCAAGCAGGCGATGAAGGGAGAGATCAAACTCGCGGTCCGTGCCCGCCGGCCCGTGCTCGCCGGCGCCGATGCGATCGAATTCGGTTTGCCCCGCCCCAGGGCCGACAACCTCGGGCAAGCCGAGCTGGTCGTATTGTCGGCCGACAACGTCGAGATCGTCCCCAATGAGACCGACATCTTCGGCCTGGTCCGAAGGCCGGTGCCGCCGGCGAGGGTGTTGCCCTCCCATCAGCACGAGCCGTTGGGCTACCGCAGCGAATCGGCCGGGGCGCGGTTTGCCGCGGCGTTCCACGTCGATACTCGACGCGTGACTTCGCACGTGAAGTCGATCGTGTCGTTGACGCGCTCCGGCGGCAAGGTGTCGCAGATCATCAACTATGACATCGCCCACGAGTCGGTCGATTCGTTCCTGCTCAACGTGCCGCGGGCGCTTGCGGAGCCAGGCATGATCGACGCCAGCATCGAAGGGCACACACTACCTGTCGAAGAGTTGGGGCCGATCGAGGAGCCTGGCGTGGACGTTGGGCCTGTCGTGGAGCCCGTGCGCGTGCGGGTGACATTGCTCGAAAAACGCATCGGAGCGTGCGCCTTGAAGCTCGAGTACAAACTCGCCGACTGGCGGCACGCCGGGCAAGTGGACGTGCCGATGAAGGTACCGTTGGTCATGCCGGGCGAGGGAAAATGCCTTGGCAACGAATTGAGCGTGTTGGCGCGGCCCGGGATCGACGTGCGACCGCTGGACACGGCGTGGACGTTGATCGACGAAGATGACGCACCCGCGCACGAAGGGCTGCGGCTGACGGCGCCGGCGCCCAGGAGCGAGATCGTGCTTGGGCCGCGGCTCGACGAGCCGCGCGCGGCCGAGCCAACCATCGTCGAACGGGCCTGGATTCAGACCCGCTTCGGTCCCCGTGGCCGGCGCGACCGGGCCGTATTCGTGTTCACCAGCCGGCAAAACAAGTTGACGGTACGTTTGCCACAGGGAATTTTGTCGCCCCAATTCCGTCTCGATCGAGCGGTAGTGTCGGACGCCGGACCGAGCATCGATGAACGCGTGATATCGTTGCCGAAGGCGGGGCGACACGTTTTGGAGGTTGACTATGACTACCATGTGATGACCGTGGGTCCGCGACGCGGCCTTTGGACGATCGAGGTCCCTCAGCTCGACGCCGCGGAAGTGCGCGAGACGTACTGGCAGCTCGTGTTACCCGGTGACGAATACCTGCTGTCCTGTCCGGCGGAGCTGTTGCCCGAATCGAGTTGGGCATTCAACGGTCTCTATTGGGGACGTCGGCCGACACTGGAGCAGGCCGACCTGGAAACCTGGTGCGGCCTGACCGAGCACGCGACTCCCTTGGCCGCGGCGACCAATCGCTACCTGTTCAGCGTTACGCGCCTAGGCGATACCATCGAGGTACGTTCGGTGGGCCGGTCGCTGTTGGTATTGGTCGCGTCGGGCCTGGTGTTGGGCTGCGGCCTGGCGTTGATCTACCTTCCGATCTTGCGCCACCCCGCCGTGATGATGGCCGCGTCGGTCGGTGTGCTGGCCGCCGCCGCCCTGGCGCCGGAGTTGGCGGTGCTTGGCTTGCAGGCCGCGGCGCTGGGCCTGGCTTTGACCGTGCTCGCCGGACTGCTGAAGCGAGGCGCGCCGCCCGATCGTTCGCGCTGGGCCACTCGTGCCGCGTCGAGTTCGATAACCGGCCGCGGTTCGACGCGCAGTCACCCGCGCATCGCGGCGCCAGTCACCCCTGTCTCGACCGAAACCGCCGCGGTCGCCGTCGAATTGTCGGCTCCGGAAGCCAACGCATGAGACGCCTGTCGTTGCTCCTGCTGCCGCTTCTGGCGCTCGGCGCCCGGCTACCGGCCGCCGCCGAGGAGCGGGCCCCCGCGCCGCGCTTGAGGTTCATGCGGGTCTTCGTGCCGGCCGACCACCCTGAACAGTGGAAGGGCAACGTGCCGCTGTTGCCCGTCGAAGGCGAGGAATTCGAACGGCTGGTGAAAGCAACGCGAGCGGCGCCGGAGGGCGCCGCAACATCGAACGCGGTCCGTCTAGTCCACGCTCGCTACGAAGCCGCGCTGGACGGCCAGGACGTGCTCGCCGGCCTGGCGCGCTTCGAAATCGCGACTCCCCACCAGGGGGCCGCACTCGTGACCCTGGCACCGTGCGGTCTGGCCCTGGGCCATGCGCGCTGGGAGAACACCACCGCGCCCAACGGCGAAAACGCCTCGCCGGCCGCAAGCCTGGGACTTTCGCCCGCCGGAAAGCTCGCCGTGTTGGTTGAAAAGCCAGGTATCCTCACCGCCGAATGGTCGTTGGCCGGCCGGCGCGACGCGACGGGCGCCACGGCATTTACGCTCGAATTGCCGCGTGTGCCTGTCAGCACCATCTGGCTTGATCTGCCCGGCGAATTGGTCCCGTCCGTTTCGCCCGGGGTCGTCCTCGGCGAAGCTCAAGGTGAAGGCGACGTCCGACACTGGCACATCGAATTGGGTGGCGGGGGTGTGACGGAACTGCGATTGTCGGCGCGCGAGTCCGGCGGCGAACAACGACGGCTGGCGCTTTTGAGGCAAGCGTCGCGCTACGAGTTGTCGCCCGCCGGGCTGGACCTGACGTCCGAGCTGAGAGTCGACGTCCACAACGAACCATTGCGGCGCTTGGAGCTCGAACTCGATGCCGAACTGCAGATCGTCTCGGCCGGGGTTTCCTCGCCGCGGGGTGAGGCGGCCTTGCCTTGGCTCTCGTCGGCCGGCGCCGCCGATGGTACGCGGCGCGTTACGCTCGAATTCCCCGAGCCGCTGCTGGGCGCCGATCGTACGCTGAAGCTGCGAGCGCTGGCCTCGTTGGTAACTGACCGCGCCTGGCGATTGCCGGCCATTCGGCCGCAAGGACTTTTCTGGCAAGAGGGAAGCGCCACGTTGTTGGTCCCCGCGCCCTTGTCGCTCGATCGTTTCCTGACCGAGGGTTGCCGGCAGTCGAAGGCCGGGCGGCTGGCCGCGCCGCTGGCCGGCGAGTCGTTGGAGGTGCAGTTTTTTTCGCCCGAAGCGCGCATCGAAACGCGGCTTTCGCAACGGCACGCGAGCATCGTACTCGACCGTGGGATTTCGGTCGTGCTCACGGAGGGCGAGGCGGCCGGCACCTTCGTGGGCGAATTCCGAGTCGCGGGAGCAGAGCGGTACCAGTTGGATGCCGACATCGACGAGAATTGGATCATCGATTCCGTCAGTACCGAACCGCCCGATCGTCTCGCTTCGTGGAACGTCGAGGCGGCGGGTCCGACCCAACGCGCCCTCAGCGTGTCGCTGACACAAGCCTTGACGCAGGATCGTCCCGTCAAAATGCGGATTGCCGGCCGGATGTCGAGCTTCCCTTTGGGGCGCCGCTTGCGCGCCGGCGATTTTCGCATAGGTACCTTCCGCGGCGTCTCCCTCGGTCGCGACCTGCTCGCCCTCTCGACGCCCTCGCACCGCTTGCAATTGTCCGGTTCCGACGAATTCGAGCGGCTCGATCCGGTGAAGCTCTCCCCCGCCGAGCGACGGCTGTTTGCCGTGTCGCCCACCGGGCCGGTCTTCGACCTCGCGACCGGCGACGGCGGCTGGACCGCCGTGCTCGACCGGCAGCCGGCACGCTATACGGCCGAAATCAAGGTCGAGGCCAAGGTTTCGGCTGGTTCATTGATCGAGACGTACGCGCTCGGCTGCTTGCCCGATGACGCCGCGCTGGAGCGCGTGGTCGTGCATTTCACGCGGGCCCGCGAGGAACCGCCCCGCTGGCTCCTGGTGGGCGAAGCGCGCGGCGGGCTTGCCGCCAAGCGATGGTCAGCCGATCGGGAGTCCGCGGCCGGGTTCGGCGCGGGGGGCGAAACGTGGGAGGTCACGCTCGGCGCGCCGCGGACCGCCGCGTTCGAGTTGCAGGCAACGCGCGCGACCCCCTTTACGGCCGAGTCGGTCATCAGTCTGGCGGCGCTGCCGGAGGCCGACGGTCAGCAAGGTACGGTGATCGTCATGGCCGACGACGACGTACCGTTGATCGATGTCAAGGGGCGATTGCAGCCGGTCACCGCGGAGCCGGTCGGCACCGCCGAGTATTCGACCGTTCGCGCGACGTTCCGCTACGACGCGGCAAGCGAATTGGGTGCCATCGATACGGCGGCAATCACGGTCGCGCCCGTCCAGGCGGCCGCATCGCCCTCAGCGGCCTTCGTCTGGGAGGGCCGGCTCTCCAGTCGCTTCGAAGCCGGCGGACGGGGCACCCACCTGGCCATTTACCGCATCGAGAACGCCGGTGAGGGGCATTGTCGGTTGTCGTTGCCGAGCCATGCAACGCTCACGGGCCTGTGGGTCGATGGGGTTGCCGTGCCGCGTGGCGAAGACTCCGGCACGATCGATGTCCAGTTGCCAGCAGGTCGACGGTTTCCCTGGTTGGCGGTTGAATACGTCCTCGAAGGAGCGCCCTGGGGACTCGTCGGCACTTGCACCGTGGCCTGGCCACAATTGGATCTGGTCGAGTTGTGGCGGTACTGGCGGTTCTCCTTGCCACCTGGTTACGAATGGATCGCCGCCGGTGACGGTGCCGCGAAACGGCTGGATCGAAGCTGGTCGCAGCGCTGGTTCGGGCCCCTCGGCCGTCCGTCGAGTCAGCGGCCCTTCGAAGTGACGGTCCCAGCGGCGGGACCACACTCCTCACCGCCGGCCCATCGTGCTGACGCGAGTGGCGGCAAGCTGCCTTGGGGCGAGGGGTTGCCGTCGGGCCTCGATCTGCTCGACCGCCGAGGTTGGTCGACCTACGAGCGGACGGTGACGTCGGACGCGCCGCTTGAGGTTCGTGTCGTTCGCGGCGCGATGCTTTGGGCGGCGGGGTGGGGACTATCGGCGTTCATGTTCGCGGCGGGCCGTTGGTGGTTTCGCCGCAATCCATCGCTGTCGTCGGTCACGTTGGGCGTGGTGGCGGCCGTGGCGCTCGTGGTGCCCGACGCCTTGTCGCCTCTGGCCGCGGGAGCGTTCGTCGGCGCTCTGGCGGCCGGGTTACTGAACCTTCTTTCGGGGCGCAGTTCTCGCATCCAACGCCACGCCGACGCCGCCGATTCGTCGGCACGGGCGGCCGGTGGGCCGCTGGCCGTACTCCTGGTGGCGGGCGGAATGTCGCTGGCGTGCCGCGCGGGGCTGGTCCGCGCGGCGGATCCGGCGCCGGTCGCCAAAGCGCGCCCCGGCGACAAGCTGTTCAAGGTATTCATCCCCAGTGACGACCAAGGCAAGCCGACCGGCGATCGCTACCAGGTGCCCTCGGCGTTGCTCGCCGAGTTGCGTCGACGTGCCACCGCGGCCGCGAACACGCCGGCCGGATGGCTCCTCCAGAATGCGTCGTACCGCGTCACGCTTGCGCGAGGCGCCAAGGAAGATCGTCTGGAAGTCGCCGATTTCAAAGTCCGTTTCGGACTTCGCGTGTTCCAGCCGAACACGCGAGTGCGCATTCCACTCGGGCAGGAGGGGGTCAGTCTGGTCTTGGATTCCGTGTTGCTCGACGGGCGGCCGCTTCCGCTGGAATGGGACGCCGACGGGCAAGCGCTGGAGTGCGACGTGCGCGATCCGGGGAGCTGTCAACTCGAATTCAGAATTCGCCCGGTCCTGCGTACCGCCGGCGAAACAATCGGTTTCGACATATCGATTCCCGCTTTGGCTACGTCGAGTCTGGAGCTGACGGCGCCTGGGAAAACCAGCGGCGTCGAGGCGCTTTCCATCGTCGGTCGCACCAGGCGATCCGAGGATGGCGAGCGATGGACCGCGCAATTGGGCCCGGCCGGCCGGCTGGCGGTGCGCTGGCCACAGCGGGCCGGCGCGGTGGGACCCGTCGTGGAAGTCGATGAGTTCCTCTGGCTCACCGTCCACCCGGGGGCAGTGGTGCTCGACGCCGTTCACAAGTACAAGGTTTCTGGAGGCGAGGTGCGCCGGTTGGAATTCTTCGCCGACCCGAGGCTGCGACTGGTGCCGCTCGAAGGGCCGGAATCGCCAGTCGCCGACGACGTTTCGACGCCGTCGCAGAACGATGCGCCAGACAGTCCGAACGTGGTCCAGTTGGACCTGAAGCAACCTCTTGGCGATGTGCCGCTACGTACGACGTGGCTATTGACCCGGACCTCGGGCGTCGGCAATATCCGACTGCCGTTGCTGCGGCCCCAGGGCGCGCGGAGCGTGCGGCGCTGGCTGGCCGTTTCAGTCGATCTGGCACTTGAGTTCAAGGTCCGCGACGATGAGGCGCTGGAAACCGTCGATCCCAAGGATTTCACGAGCGTCTGGGGGAATTCCGAAGGCCCGCCCTTGTTGGCCTATCGGCTGCCAGCCGGCGACATCTCGTGGAACCTCGCCACCAGCACTCGAGATCCACTGACGACCGTCAAGCAGAAGCTGCTGCTCGCCTTCCAACGCGGCAGCGCCGTGGTTCGGTTCGACGCCGAGTTGTCGACCACCGCCGGGCATTGCTTTCAACACCGGCTGATTGTCCCGCCCACGCTTCAGATCGACTCCATTTCTCTGATGTCCGACGGGGTCGAACGCGCAGCGCGCTGGTCTGGCGACGAGAAAGGCCGGATCACGTTGTTCCTTTCCGACCGAGTGACCGGCCCGCAGCGCCTTTCGTTGCGTGGCCATTTGCCAACCCCGTTGATCGGTTCCCTGCCGCTGCCGAAGCTGGCCATCGAGGGGGGCGAATCGCTGTCGGGCACGGTGCTGATCTATCGCCGGGGGGATGTCAAGGTCGCGATCGACGAACGCACCGGTTTCGACGCTACTGCCGAGCCAACGCGCGACGAGACCGAATCTCGGATGGGCCGGCTGGTGGCCGCGCTTGCGGCCAACGGTGACGCCGCTTCCGCGGTCGTGTCGGTCAGTCCCAATGAACCGCGTCTCGAGGCCACGCAAGTCACGTCGCTGCGCTATCAGGACGAAGCATGGCAGGTCGAAGTCGAGTGCCTGTTGAACGTCGAAAACGGTCTCGTCGACGCGTTGCGGTTCGAAATCCCCGAACCATGGACCGGACCTTTCGAAGTCACGCCGCCGGCGGCGGTGGAGGTCGATGCGACGGCAAACGCGGGCCGGCGACGATTGACCATTCGGCCGCGCGCGGCGCTTGAAGGCCGGCACCGCATTGTTTTCAGTGGTCCTTATGTCACGGGCGACCCGATCGCCGCCCCCGACGTATCGCTCGAGGCCGAAGGGCTTGAACGCTTCGTCGTCTTGCCGACGCGGATCGGCGCGCAGCAGGTCGCTTGGAAAACCACGCGATTGACTCCGGCCAGGCTGCCGGACGTCTTGGCGGAGTCTTTGCCACCGAACGATGCTTACGAGACATTTCGCACCGCGGGCGACGATCCGCAAGCCGTTTTGACGCCCATCAAGCCTTCGGCCGTAGTCCGACGGTTACAATGGGCCGACATCCGCCTGGCTTGGCACACCGACGGCACGTGCCGATCGGCGGCGACGTTCGATCTCGACCCGGCGGGCTGGCTGAGTTGCCCGCTGCGCGTGCCCGCCGGCTGGCGACTTGTCGCGGTGATGGTAGGCGGAGTCTCAATCACGCCCATCCCTGAGGGCGACTTCCAATGGCGGCTGCCGTTGTCTTCGAGTCGCTTGCCGCAAAGGATCGTCGTTCTCGCGACGGGGAGCTTGCCGCAGGCGCCATCCGACGGCGCCTCCTTGGCGATCGAGGCGCCCTGCCTTGGCGAGCTCGTCGCGGAAAACGCGCTTTGGACGTTTTCGGCGCCGGCAGGCTGGGAGACGCTCACCGGGGACGACGGTGCCAGGCCGGTCGAACCATTGGCGGCCGAGTTGTACCGGTTGCAGAACCTTGATGGATTGTTGGAACTCAAAGACGAACTGATCCGTACCCTTCCTTCCGAGGAATTGGCGAACTGGTATCGCCCCTGGGCTCGACGCTTGTTGTTCGAGCGCGCCACGGTCAAGCAGCTTCAACGTCAGGGCAAGACACCGCTGGGCGACGAGGGGAGTGAAGCCGACACGATCCTTGGCGACGATCCGGCACTCCAGGCCAAACGGTTGGGAGTCACTTCCGTGCTCGAGTCCATTGACCCCGCGACATTGGTTTTGGACCAATCCGGTAATCTGTGGGACCAGTTCTCCGCGGACCAGGCATCCGCCGGCCAAGGCCCGACGACCCGTTTTCTGGCCGTTCGTCAGTCCCCTCGGCCAGCGGAACGTCCCGAAGAGCGACGACCAACACCGGCACAGTTCCGCCTGGTGCGATCGGGGGGGGATGAATTCACCGGGCGATCCAAGGCGGCGGCCGTGGTCGTGTTGGCCTCATTGGTGTTGGCGATCGTACTCGCCATCCGGATGCCCTGGGACGCATGTCGGCAATGGCCCCAGGTTTGGGGCGTAGCGGCGGGCATCGCCTGGTGGCTCTGGCTGACACCCAGCGTGCTAGGTTGGGCCATCGTCGCGATCAGTCTGTGGTCGTCCTGGCGGTCGTCCTGGCGGCCGGTGCGCGAACCGCTGCCGGCAATGACCGCGAGTATTAGTGAACATTGATTCACACGATTTGCCCTGGCGAGTTCGTCTTGGCACCCAAGGGCGCTTCTGATAATTTACCGCTCCCACGCACGGCGGCGGTTTGCCGCCGGGCGACGGCCGACAAGGAAGGAGGCCAGCATGAGCTCCCCACAACGGGAAAAACTTCGCGTTCACATTCGCTGGATGATTCGGCGCGACATGGCCGAGGTCCTGGAAATCGAGCACGCGGCCTTCGAGTTTCCCTGGTCCGAAGACGACTTCGTCCGCTGCCTCCGGCAACGGAACTGCATCGGCATGGTCGCCGATCATGACGATCAGGTCGTGGGGTTCATGATCTACGAGCTGCACAAGACCCGGCTGCACATCCTCAATTTCGCCGTGGCCGCCTCGCACCGCCGCCAGGGGATCGGCACACAGATGGTCGAGAAGCTGAGCGCCAAGCTTTCTAACCAGCGTCGTAGCCGTATCTTGCTCGAGGTCCGCGAGACGAACCTTCCGGCCCAGGTCTTCTTCCGCTCCCACGGTTTCCGCGCGGTCTCGGTGCTCCGCGACTTTTACGAAGACACCACCGAGGACGCCTACCTCATGCAGTACCGCTACCGCGCCGAGGCCGACGCCGCGCCGGCCAACCGGATCACGCGATTGGCAGGCTGATCTAGCGTCAACATCGCTACGGGCTGAAAGTCTCTTTGGTCTGTCCCGTCTCGCGGAACTGGTCCCTGAGGAACCGCTCCAGCGGGGGCTTCGTGACATGGTCGTCCGGCTTGCCCGTGGCTGGAATCTTGAGCGACACCTCGCGCGTGCCACCAGCCAATTTGGCGCACCGGCAGTTGCCGGCGACGAGCACGGTGGCGCTTCGATCGCCGTCGGTGAAGCGCAATGCATATTCCCACCGCGGCCGGCAATCCACCGTGGGCATCGACCAATCGAAACTTCTGTCGTTGATCAGGCTGTGTCGAAGGTGGATCAAGCCGGCGGCGTGGCTCACGTCGGCACGCCCTTGCACGGCGAACCGAGTGCCGCCCAGGTCCACTTCGCCGGGCCCACCCTGGGCGCCGGTCGGCGTCAGCCATAGCGCCTCAGCCCGTGGCGCATGGACCATCAGGGCCGCCGCTTCCGGTCCCCATAACTCCAAAACGCGGCGCTGCAGCGCCTGGTAGTACCACCAACTGCCCACTCCGCCGATCAGGCCGACGGCAAAAACCGCCAGGATGGCGTGCTTTCCCTGGATCATTCGCGGTTGGTCAGTCGTCATTGGTCAGTGGTCAGTGGTCATTGGTCAGTGGTCAGTGGTTTTCGGTCTTCGGTCTTTGGTCTTTGGTCTTTGGTCATTGGTCTTTCATCCTTCATCCTTCCGCCTTCAACCTTCCACTCTCACGCCACGGCGCCAACTTCGCGAAGATCTCCGATCCGCCGGTCGTCATAATCCAGCCATTCGCGCAGGATCTCGTCGCTCTGCTGTCCAATCGCCGGCGGGGCGAGGGGTTCGCGAGCAGGTTCGTCTTGCCAGTGTACTGCCCCTGCCAATAGCTTGTATCGCCGGCCGGCCGAATCGACCACTTCGTGGACCATGTCGCGCGCGGCGACCTGCGGCGTGGCCAGCACTTCGTCGATCGCCAGAACGGGCGAATGAGGCACCTCGGCCGACGCCAGCAGCGCTCGCCAGTGCGCCGTCGACCGCTGGTGAAACAGGGCCGCCAAAAGCGGCACTAATTCTTCGCGGTGTGCGACGCGGTCGGGGTTTGTTTGGAAAAGCGGGTCGCTTGCCCATTCGTCGTGGCCGACCGCCTGGCAAAACCGTTCCCATTGCCGATCGGCCCCCACGGCGAGCACGACGTGCCCGTCGGAGGTGGAGAAGACTTCGTAGGGTACGATTTGCGGGTGAGCGTTGCCCCAGCGCTTGGGCCGCTCGCCGGTCAAGAGCGCACCCTGCGCAACGTTCACCAGGCTGGCGAGCGTGCAATCGGCCAGGGCCAGATCGAAGGCCCACGCATGGCCGCCGGCCGGCGAGCTGGCGCTATTGGCAACCAGGCCGGCGAGCACGCTGGCGGCCGCATAAAGCCCCGTGAGCACGTCGCTGATCGCCACGCCGACTTTCATGGGCGTTCCCCCAGGTTCGCCCGTGATGGACATGATGCCCGCACTGGCCTGCATCATCAGATCGTAGCCGGGCACGGCTGCCAATGGCCCGCTACGACCGTAGCCCGATATCGAGCAACTGACCAGCATCGGGTTGAGCAGTTTCAGGCGCTCGGGCCCCAAACCGAACCTGGCCAAGGAGTCGGGCAAGAAGTTTTCGACCAGGACGTCGGCCCGCCGCACGAGGTCGTCGACCACGACGCGTCCGCCCGGGTGGTTGAGATCGAGCGCCAGCGACCGCTTGCCCCGGTTGCAGGAAAGGTAATAGCCGCTGAGTCCACCGGCGTCGACGAACGGCGGCCCCCATTGCCGCGTGTCGTCGCCGGCGCCGGGACGCTCGACCTTGACCACGTCGGCCCCCAAGTCGGCCAGGAGTTGGGTGCAGACCGGCCCTGCCAGTACGCGCGAGAGGTCGAGCACTTTGATTCCGGCGAGAGGAAATCGGCCCATCGTTCGTCGTACCGCCTTTCGGCGGCATTCTCCCAAAGTTGCTTTTCGACATTCTAGAAACGAGCGTGATCCTCCAGGGGGCAAGCCCCCGGCCTCCCGGAGATTTGTATGACCGCGAGGGCCCCACTTCCCCCAGGGCCCACTGCCAGTATACTGGCGGAGAGGGCAGTCGAAGAATAACTTCTTGTCGAACGAGCGAGTGATGGCCAACGCCTTTGATCCGTACCGTGAAGCCCTAGTGGTGGAGACCCTGACGATCTGGCCCGACGAATACGACAGCCTTGACGAGTACGAGCGAGACCGGCTGGAGCAGTTGTTGCACGCTTCCCCGCAGGCCGCCGCCGATCTCGACTACAATCGCCTTCACACCGGTTTTTGCCGCCAGATCACAGTCACGCCGGCGGATCTGGAGCGGGTGAAGTGACGCTGTTTGTCATGGGTCAGTTGTCATTGGTCATTGGTTGCCGGTCGATGCCGAACAAATGACGAAGGACAAATGACACCAACGCCATGGTTGAACCAGCGTCCGACCCTCTGACCGTCCCCGTCGAACTTGGCGACCGCGGCTACACGATCGAGATCGGCTCCGGCAACCTCTCTCGCTTCGCGGGCTACCTGTCCGATCGCCGCCGCGCGACGCACGCGATCGTCGTCACCGACGAGCACGTGCAGCAGCCCTGGGCTATGTCGGTTGCCGAGCGCCTTGGCGCCGATGGGGTTGCGGTCGATCTGGTGGTCGTCGAAGCAGGCGAGATGACCAAATCAGTCGAAACGGCCCACGACCTCTGGGAAAAATTTGCCGAGCTTGGCGCCGATCGCAAAACCATCGTCGTGGCGGTGGGCGGGGGCGTGATCGGTGATTTGGCCGGCTTCGTCGCCGCGACCTACGCTCGCGGACTGGCGCTGGTGCAGGTTCCCACGACCCTGCTGGCCCAGGTCGACAGTTCGGTGGGCGGCAAAGTGGCTGTGAATTTGCCTCACGCCAAGAACATGGTCGGCGCGTTCTGGCAGCCCTTGGGCGTGCTGATCGACACCGCCGTGCTCGAAACGCTGCCACCGCGCGAGTACCGCTCCGGATTGGCCGAAGTCGTCAAGTATGGCGTGATCCTCGACGCCGAGTTTTTCGCCTATCTCGAAGCCCATGTCGCCAGGCTGGTCAAACGGCACGCCGACGTGCTGCGGCACGTAATCGCACGCTGC
Source organism: Pirellulales bacterium (assembly GCA_035534975.1). Classification (GTDB taxonomy): domain Bacteria; phylum Planctomycetota; class Planctomycetia; order Pirellulales; family JAICIG01; genus DATKSN01. Next base: position 1,361 of record DATLQY010000874.1, on the reverse strand, counting down.
TGCGAGCTGAAGGCCCAGGTCGTGAGCCGGGATGAACGCGAAGAGACTGGGCTGCGGGCGGTGCTCAACTACGGGCACACGTTCTGCCACGCATTCGAGACGTTGACGGGCTACGGTCAGTTTTTGCACGGCGAGGCGGTAGCGATGGGCATGTGTTGTGCTTCGCGTCTGGCCGAGCGACTGGGCCGTGTCGATGCCGCGTTTACGCTCCGGCAGCAAAATCTCTTGGAGCAGCTTGGGCTCTCGGTCGAGCCGCCCCTCGATCTCGAACCGGCCGCCGTACTCGTCGCGATGGGTCGGGACAAGAAGGTCGAGCACGGCAAGCTGCGGTTTGTCTTGCCGACGCGGATGGGGCTGGTCGAGTTGGTGGGCGATGTCGACTCGGCATTGGTCCTCGAGGCGCTGCGCCGGAACCGGTAACGCGGCTACCCAACGGCGATTCCATTCCAAGACGTGCACCGTTACGTCTTGACCACGTTGGTCTTCGTTTCGACAGCCGCGGGCTTGCGTTCGCTACGGTACGCGTGCCAAACCAATAGTGCCGCCCCGCACACCAACAGGCTGTCGGCCACGTTGAAATTGGGCCAGACCCAGTCGTGGTACTGAACGAGGATGAAATCGCGCACGGCGTAAACGCGCGCCTCATCCGCACCGGGCATCGTCCACAAACCGAGCCGATCGTAGAGATTGCCGAAAATACCCCCCGTAACCAGGCCCAGTGAAACGGTCAACAGCCAATCGTGTGCCGCTCGGGCGACGAAGAGCCAATAAACGATCGCCACGGCAGCCACCACGGAAAGCGAGGCGAAGAGCCAAACCTTGCCCTGCCCCATGCCAAACAGCGCCCCCTTGTTGAGGCTGGTCTGAAAACCGCAGATGTCTTCGATCAGCCACCAGGTTTCACCGTGGGGCGGGCCAAGCCAGGCAAAGACCCAACTCTTGCTCGCAAGATCGGCAAGGCAGCCAAAAACGGCCAGCAGCGAAAACAACGCGTAGCGGCTCGCGGGAACCTTTTTCATCTCGCATCCCCGTGCTCGCCCCCTCGCCGGCTTGCCCGATTGTGTCCCACTCGATGATGCGCCGGTGAGCGCTTCGCAAAGCCGGACGCTCCCTCATTGGCGTTCCGTTTGGCCGGCGCACTTGACACACAGCGGCGTGTAAGGCAGCGCATTGAGACGCAGCTTGGGGATCTTGGCCTCACATTCCTCGCACAGGCCATAGGTGTTGTCCTCGATTCGTTCTAGGGCCATCTCGATCAAATCGAGCGTCCCTTCCTCGTTTTCCATCAGGCTCAGCGTGAACTCCTGTTCATAGTTGTCGCTGCCCAAATCGGCCATGTGGATCGGCATACTAGAGATTTC
>DATLQY010000873.1:0-7170 GCA_035534975.1 Pirellulales bacterium | reverse complement strand
GGAACACGGCTTCGGTACACCAGAAGCAGCCCGCCCCAAAGGTCGCCTTTTCGAGTACGGCGGGCTTTTCCTCCGACACTTCCGGCTCCGACGTGCCTCGTTCCGCATCCGTCACCGGTTCGGCACGAAGAAGGAGCCTGCCGCAGAAAATTCCCGCGGTCGTGGTTGCCAGCAGCACCACCCAAATCAGCCAGTGTTTCCGCATGCCAAAACCTCAACGATCCAATTCCACCGCGAAGAGATCCGACACATGCAAACGCAAATCGGGAAAACTGAGCGGGCTCACCTCTTGCCCTCCCACGTACGTCGTGCGGCTGGTGTAACGCTTATCGCGCGGGCCGCGGTAAACCTCGACCGACGAATCAGGGATGTTCACAATCCAATACTCGGGGATTTCCGCCTCCGCGTAAAGCTCCAGTTTGATGCCGCGATCTTTCACCAGGCTGCTATCCGCGACCTCGACCACAAGCAGCACGTCTTCCGGCCATGGATTTCGCTTCCAGTACCGCTGCGGCTTGGCCCAAACCAGGTCGGGTTCAGGCTCGCTTTCCAAAACGGGCAGTTCGATCGGATCCTGGACCCGCACCCTCGCGGCCCCACGGGGCAGAGAATCATAGCTCCATTCCGTGAGGCTTACAAGTACCTCGTTGTGGGAATGGCCTTTCGCGCACATTGGAAGAATCTCTCCCCGGATTAACTCGACGTGGTTCTCTTCCAACGGCTCGAATTCGCCGCGGGCGATCATCTGGTGGTACTCGTCGAGCGTGGTGCGGGCGGTCGTGCTCATGGCGATTTTGCCTCGCGAAACTGTCTGCGATATTTCCCTATTATGCCCGGCGAACCGCGTTTCGTCAAAGTCATTGCCCCTTGCCGTGAAACGATCGGCGGACTAAAAACAAATGGAACTATACTTCACGCGGCCGACAATGAAACATTTTGCAACGAGAAATGTGATGGCAGAGCGTAAGCAATGCCCCACGGGCTCTTCCCCAGCCACCGTGATTATCTCATTCTTACCTCCCCGCTCACCCCTACCACCGAGACTTACGATTCATGCCCCCTTCCGAAATTGATCTTCGCAGCGACACGGTCACCCGCCCCACCCCCGCCATGCGAGAGGCGATGGCCGCGGCCGAGGTGGGCGACGACGTGTTTGGCGACGATCCGACGGTCCTCAAGCTCCAAGACACGCTTGCAGATATTCTAGGCAAGGAGGCAGCCGTGTTCGTCCCCTCCGGGACCATGTCGAACCAGATTGGCGTGCGCGTCCATTGCTCGCCCGGCGACGAGCTTCTGTGCGAGGCGAGCTGCCACGTTTACAACTACGAGCAGGGCGGCTTCGCACAGCTTAGCGGCGTGGTAGCGCGGCCCGTGGAGGGGGAGTTTGGCGTGTTGCGGCTGGAGCAGCTCGCCGGGCTGATCCGGCCCGACAATGCGCATTACGTCCGTACTCGGCTGGTATGTCTGGAGAACACCCACAACCGCGGCGGCGGCCGAGTGCAACCGTACGATGAAGTGGAACGAATCTGCGACTGGGCGCACGCCCATGGGCTGGCGACGCACCTCGACGGAGCGCGGCTGTTCAACGCGGTCGTGGCCAGCGGTATTCCGGCCGCGCGCTGGGCCGGGCACTTCGACACGGTCAGCGTCTGCTTCTCCAAGGGGCTCGGCGCGCCCGTGGGCTCGGCGCTTTCCGGCACACGAGAAATGATCGACCGGGCGCTACGGCACCGCAAACTATTTGGCGGCGGCATGCGGCAGGTGGGCGTGATCGCCGCGGGGGCGCTTTACGCTCTGGAGCACCACGTCGCTCGTCTGGCCGACGACCACGCCAAGGCCCAACGTCTGGCCGGTGCCATCCGCGATATCGATGGCCTGGAGCTCCGCCCGGAAAAAGTCGAGACCAACCTGGTGATCTACCGCGTCGATCCGCGACTAGGCACCGCCGCGGAATTCAGCGCGCGCCTCAAGCGGCGCGGTGTGTTGATCAGCGCCTTTGGCGGGCAACTGATGCGGGCCGTCACGCACCTTGATGTCAGCGATGCCGACGTCAAGCGTGTCGGCGAGGTCTTGCGCGAGGTCGCCGTCGAAGCCGCCGGCCCGGCGGCGAACCAACCGGCCACGGGCGCCGTGTACGCATAGCGTGGTTGGATGCGCCAGTGCTCGTGCGCGGCGACATGCCGCGCGTGCTCGCGATCGCACAGCAAAGCGTGTCGAGCCCCGAGCACGCCGCCTTCGTCCAGGGCCTTGCTTGCGCTGCGGGTTAGTGTGGGACCATGATTAATATGGGTTGGCTTAGAGCTTCCACCCGTCGAACAGCGTCGCTCGCAAGCGGCTCCACTCGGGGATCTTTTCGGGGGCCGTGCCGTTGCTCAGCAATTCGTCGACCCAGTCGTCCATGCGCCGCAAACGTTCGGCCAGGCTGGCGACCGTATTGATCGCCAGTTTGCATGCCGGGTACGATTCACAGCGCGCGAGGTCGTCGTATTTCGAGCGCTCGATCAACAGCAGCTTCACGGCCGTCTTGGCGCGGACGCTGGCCGAGTGTGGGGCAGGCTGAAAGAACGACATCTCGCCGAAGTTGCTGTAGGGCTCAAGCGTGGCCAGCACGACGGTCTTCGCCGGGTGCTTACCGCCGGGGCGATGATGGCAGACCTCGCACGTGCCTTCCAGCAGGATCCAAAGCTGCTGGCTCTGGGCCCCTTGTTCGAGCACGACCTGCGAGGCGGCGAACTCGACCTCGTCCGCAATGGCGGCCAATTGCCGCGCTTCGCTCTCGGAAAGTCCGGCGAAAATCGGAATTTGGCGGAGGACGTCCGACGTAAGCGCGGTCGTGGTCATGTGATTCCTCCCAGGATGGTCGCACGGCCCACGCGGCCGATGCCAAGAATGTAGGCCGCGGTCCGCAGGCTGACTTTGCGTTCGACCGAAAGTTGCCAGACCTTCTCGAACGACGACGAGAGCACGCGGTCGAGCTCCTGCCGCACGCGATTCAAGTCCCACTGATAACGCTGGCGGTTCTGCACCCATTCGAAGTAACTTGCCGTGACGCCGCCGGCGTTGGCCAGGATGTCGGGCAAGACCACGATGCCGCGCGCATGAAGCAAGTCGTCGGCGTCGCAATCGGTCGGCGCGTTGGCCGCCTCGACGATGACGCCCGCCTTGATCCGCGGCGCATTGTGCTTGGTGATCACTCCACCCAAGGCGGCGGGCACCAATAACTCGACGTCAAGCTCCAGGAGTTGCTCGTTGGTGATTTTGTCGGCCTCGGCGTAGCCCGCCAGGTTGCCCCGGTGCTCCATCGCGTAGCGAAGCGCTCCGGGAACGTCCAGGCCGCCGTCGCGATGATAGCCCCCGCTGACGTCGCTGACGGCGACCACGCGATAATCAGCCTCGTGCAGGAACTTGGCCGCGTGCGAACCGACGTTGCCAAAGCCCTGGATCGCCACGCGTGTTTCGGCCGGCTTGCGGCCCATGCGGTTGAGGAGCTTGAACGTGAGGATGCCCACGCCGCGGCCGGTCGCTTCCTCGCGGCCCGGAAGGCCGTGTAATTCGACGGGCTTGCCCGTCACGCAGGCCGGGTTGAAACCGTGGTACTTGGCGTACTGGTTCATGAACCAGGCCATCACCTTGTCGTTGGTGCCCATGTCGGGGGCGGGAATGTCGACGTCGGGACCGATCAGGTCGTGGATACCGTCCACGAACTTGCGGGTGACCGTTTCCAGTTCTCGCTGGCTAAGCCCGGCCGGATCGATGGCGATGCCCCCTTTCGCACCGCCGTAGGGAATGTCGACGACCGACGTTTTCCAGGTCATCAACGCGGCAAGCGAACGCACCTCGTCGAGATCAACGTCGGGATGGAAACGCAGCCCCCCTTTCATGGGCCCCCGCGAATCGTCGTGCTGCACGCGGTAGCCGATCCAAGTGGCGATTTCGCCATTGTCCCGCTCGATGGCCACTTGCACCTGGACTTCGCGCTTGGGAGTGAGCAACAGCTTGCGGATGTTCTCGGACAGATCCATCTGGTCCGCCGCCCGATTGAAGTACAGTTGTGTCGAGTCGAAGGCTTTCATCTTGAGAATCATATCCCCCAGAACGGTTTGACTCAAGGAATCCTGACGGTGCCGTAAGGAAACGTGCTTCCGTCTTTGGCGGTTGGGCCTGTTTTGCTTTGCACAAACGGCTGATGGCGCGGTACATTTGAGGCATGACCACCGCGGACTTCTGGAAACTGGCGGCCGAGAGCCGTCTGCTGACGCCCCAGGCGTGCCGGCAGTTGTCGGCCGATTATGCGCGCGCTCGCGGCTCTATTGATGGAAATGACAGGGTCGATGGAAATGACAGGGCTGTTGAAAACGACGCGAAGGGACTCGTCAAGTGGCTGGTGTCCGGCGATGTCCTCAGCCGCTACCAGGCGAAACTGCTGCTGGCGGGACACCCCGGTCCCTTCGTGTACGGCGACTACGTGATTTACGACCGCGTCGAGGGGGGCCGCCTGGGCGGGCTGTTCCGAGCCCGGCACGCGCCGACGAAGCACCCGGTTTGTCTTTTCTTCCTGGCCGGACCCGGTCTGCAAAACCCGCAGGCGCTGGCCGGCATTGCTCCCGCGGTGTCGGCCGCCGAGGCGGCGTCGCGACGACCGTCGAACCTCACGCGCTGTCACCATTGGACCGATCTGGGCGCGTTCAAGTTCATCGTGCTCGAAGATCTGCGCGGCGAGTCGCTGGCCGAGCGGCTGAAGACCGGCAAGAAGTTTTCGCCGCGCGAGGCCTGCCGAATCGTGCGTGGGGCCGCGCAGGGTTTGGCTCGGCTCCACTCCCAAGGGCAAGTTTACGCCGACATTCGGCCGGCCAACATCTGGTTGAGCGAAAAGGGCCTCGTCCAATTGATCGGGTTCCCGTTGGCGCATGATCCCCTGGCGCCGAGCGCATCGACCAGCGTTGCCGAGCTTGATTACGTCGCGCCCGAGCTGGCCCAAGTCGGCGCGAAGCCCGACATGCGCAGCGACATCTACGCATTGGGTTGTCTGCTCTACCAGTTGCTCACGGGCGAAGTTCCCTTCCCCGGCGGCGATGCGACGCAAAAGACGGCGCGAAAGCTGAAGGAAACACCAAAACCGGTCGATCGCGTCAATCCGGCCGTTCCGGCGGCGCTGGCCCACGTGGTGGGTTACCTGATGCACAAGAACCCGGACCAGCGCTACCAACAAGCCGGCAGCGTGGTCGAAGCATTAGCCGTTTACAGCGGCGCCGAGGCGCCGCAAGACGGCGCCGTGGCCAATGGGCCGAGCAGCGATGCGTTCGAAGCCTGGCTGAAGCAACCGTCACGACCCTCCCAGGCGGTGGCGCAAAGCGTGCCGGCGGCCAATGCGGCCGGGCCGGCGCTCGTCCAAACGGCAAGGGCGCCGATGGCCGTACAACCGGCGGCCACTCCGGTCACCCGAGGGGAAACACCGGGGGGCTTACGCCCCCCGCTCGCCGTCCCCTCGCACGCCGTTGCGTCGCACGCCGTCTACCCGCACGCGTTCGCGCAGCCTTCCGCCGTTCCGGCGGTCGCCCAAGCAACGGCTGCCTTCGCCGCCGCGCCGGTGGTGGTCCAAGCGCCGGAGTTTCAATCCGTGCCGTCGTTTGGCGCTGTGGGTGCGGCCCAGTCGTCGGTCGTCGCGCGGGTTGCCGGTTCGCAAAAAAAAATGTCGCCAATGACCTACGTGGGTTTCGCCGGCGCCGGCTTGCTCGTCGTGGCGGCGCTGGTGTTCCTGACCTCTAGTACCGATACGAACCCTGTAAAACCCACCACCGATCAACCTCCCGAATCCTCAACCCAAGCCACGACGAAGAGCGGCGAAGGCACCGGGACCGATGCAAGCACGGGCACGGGCGGCTTGGCAACGTCAAGCAATGGTGAATCGCAGTCTAACGCGGACTCGTCCCGAGACACGGTCGCCGTGCCTGGGATGGAACCGATCAACGGGGTCGATCAATCGATCTGGCAATCGCCGACTTCAGGTGAGCCTTTGAACCTGGCTTATCTGGCCCGCGGCGCGCAAGTCGTGTTGGCACTTCGGCCGGCGGCCTTGGTGCAGCACGGCGAATGGGAAAAACTGAAGGACCCGCGAACATTCGGCCAACTGAGCGGCTGGCTGACCACGGACCTGCCGAAGTACGCTGGCACGCCGCTTGAGAACATCGAACTGGTCATCGTTGGCCTTCTCGACGCCAGCCCCGCCCCGCCGAACTGGGCGATGGTCGTCCGTACCGTCGATGAACTGACGGCCGATGACGTGACCCAATCCTGGGGCGACATTCAGACCGAGGAAGTCGAAAAGACGTCGGTCTATGTGCAGGGCGAGCGGGCTTTCTTCCTGCCCGCCAAGGGCAAAGGCAAAGTGCTGGCCATCGCGCCCGCGGTCGAGCTGCGCGACGTGGTCAAGGATGGCGACGAGCCTCCCGCGTTACGGCGCGAGATGGAGGTGCTCCTGGCTTCCAGCGATGCCGAGCGACACCTGACGCTCGTGATGGCGCCGAATTTTCCGTTCACCGGCGGCAAGGCGCTGTTTACCGAACAAGGGGCAAGGTTGCAAAGCCCGCTCGACGGCTTCTTGGAGGTTCAAGACGGCGCCGACAAGCTCGAACTGCCGAAGGCGGCGATGCTAAGCCTGCACCTGACCGACAACCTGTTCGCCGAGTTGCGGATTTACAACAGCTTCGTCAATAAATCCACCGGCGTCGTCGCCACCGAGTACCGCCAGCGGATCGGGCGGTTGCCGAAGCAAGTGAGCACATACGTGCGCGATTTGCTCCTCTCCGATTACAGCAAGCCCGTCTTGTGGGACTTCAAGGACCAACTCGATGCGCTCGACGCGTACACCCGCGCTGGGTACGAGGGCAAGCAAGTGGTATTGCGGGCATACCTGCCGGCCATCGCGGCGCACAACTTGGCGCTGGGGGCGCACCTGGCGTTGTTGGAAAACCCCGGTAAGGCGGGACCGGCGACTGGGGGCGCGCAGGCGCCGAAGGTAGCGTCCGTGGCTGACAAGCTCAAGCAGAAAACCACGCTCGCATTCGTCAAGAATTCCTTGGAAGTTGCTCTCAAGCAGTTGGGCGACGACATTGGTGTAGAAATCGTCATGGTGGGCAAGGACTTTCAAGAATAGGGGATCACGAGGAATCA
>DATLQY010000872.1:0-10077 GCA_035534975.1 Pirellulales bacterium | reverse complement strand
GGACGATTGGTATACGAGCAAAGAAGCAGTCTTCCACCGCATCGTGTCGCTTGTGCTGGATCAAAAGAGCACAAAGCCATCGGTGACGACTATTTCCGAGATGAGGCAAGAGCGTGGTGTCTCTCAGGAAGCACTCGCCGAGCGGCTGAATGTGAAACAGGCTACGTATTCGAAGATGGAACGGCGAGAAGATGTGAGGGTTTCGTCGCTTAGGAGAGTGATCGAAGCGATGGGTGGAAGGCTGTTGATTCAAGCGATTTTCCCCGACACACGAGATGTCCGAGAAATCACGTTTCAATAACCTTGGGCTTGGTTTGCTTGTTATCCGCTCCAATGACATGGAGAAAGCGGCTGCGTTCTACGCTGCGCTAGGACTGAATCTTGTCAAACACCTTCATCCGCCTTGCGGAGATCATTACTCTACAACTACCGCTGGTTGTGTTTTTGAAATTTGCCAGCGACGGGAAAACCAAGCAGCGACAACGCCCGCAGTGTTCGGTTTCCATGTCTCGTGTGTCGAGCTAGCCGTGGAAATCGCCATATCGAATGGCGGCAAACTAAAACATGCTCCGGAAAGCTCTGAGTGGGGAACGACAGCAGTTGTCGCGGACCTCGATGGTCACAGCGTGCTCTTGATCGAAAAGGAGTGACACCAGACACCGGCCGGAACTAGCCGATATAGAGGAACTCGTTCGAAGCCAGCACCATCAAGCACAGGCCTGCCAGCGACTGCTGCGCGGCCTGCCCGGGAGATTGTTGCGAACTTTCGTAGAGCTCCGTCTGCGAAAGCAGGTACTCTTGGCAGAATTGAGATTCCGCGCTGGTTGGCACGCGGCCAAGCGCCAACAGGAACGCCTCCTCGACGTGCTTGTCGGTCAGGGCCCCGTCGCCGACCTTGCGCAGCACCCGCTGGGCAAAGTGCCGCGATTGCTCTTGCATGAAGCGGCTGTTCGTGAGCGCCAGCGATTGCAATGGCGTCGTCGAATTCAAGCGCCGTGTGCAGTTGATCGAAATTTCCGGATAATCGAAGACCTCGAAAAACGACAGGCAAAATCCCTTGCCCGAGGCGTGGCTTCCGCGCTGCGACCGCACGTAGAGGCTGCGCCGCCATTGACTCGTCGGGGTTGGACCTTTCTCGGAAACCACCACCAGGCCATCGGCATTCTGCTCCGCCGCGACCGGCGGCCCACTCATGGTGCGGTCGAACCGGCCGCTGACCGACAGCACAAGGTCGCGAATCACTTCGGCTTCGACGCGGCGCAGATTCATCCGCCACAAGAGGTCGTTGTCGGGGTCGCGAGTCAGCGCCGGGTTTTCCAAGGGCCCCGGGCTTTCCAAGGACCCCGTGTTTTCTAATAACCACTGTGACGACTGTCGATAGGTGGTCGACGTCATGATCAGCTTGTGAAGTCGCTTGACGCTCCAGCCGTGCTCCATGAAATCGACGGCCAACCAGTCGAGCAACTCCGGGTGCGTGGGCGTAGCGCCGCTGTGGCCGAAGTTCTCCGGTGTGGCGACGATGCCCTTTCCAAAGTGGTGCTGCCAGATTCGGTTTACCATCACGCGCGCGGTCAAGGGATGGCCGCGGTTCGTCAGCCATTGCGCCAATGCCAGGCGACGGCCGCTCGAAGCGCCGCGTACCTCGGGTGGCCGGACCGCGCTCGACTCGCCGCTCGGGCACAACACCGTCACGAAACCCGGCTCGACGACCTCGCCCGGCGTCCGAGCGTCTCCTCGAATCAACTCATGCAGCACCGGTGGTTCGCCGACGTCCCAAAGCGCTTGGATCTTTTCGAACGACCGCTTCTGGCTTGCCAGGCTGCCGAGCTCGCTGCCCAGCTTCGTGATTTCGGTCCGTTCGGCTTCGCTCGAGGCGTTCGACAGTTCCTGATCGGATACCTTCAAATCGGCCTCGAATTTTTCCGCGAGGTAACGCTGAATCTCGTTCCGCATGGCGGCCGGCGCGGCGATGGCCTTCTCGACGTCGGCGCGCAATGGTTCCGGGAGCTTCGTCAACTTGGCCGCGAAGATCTGTTGGTAATGTGGTCCCCGCCGCCATTCGTCGAGCCGCTTGGTAATTTCGGCCAGCCGGGCGTCGATTTGCGCGTTGTGCCGGTCAATTTGCTCCTTCTCCGGTGGCGCAATGGCTGGCAAGTAGCGGTCAGCGGGACGGAGCCATTGGTCGGGGTTATAGGCCGTCGCAAAAACCGCCATCATACGGTAATAGTCCTCGTGAGGGATCGGATCGAACTTGTGGCTGTGGCAGCGCACACAACCCATCGTCAGCCCCATCAGGCCGGTCGAGACGCTATCGACCACGCGCGAGAGCGTGTCGGAATAGCCGATGAGGCTCTGCATCTCGACGGTTTCCTGGTGGGTCCAGTCGGGCGTGAGCCGCAGGTAGCCCGTCGCGATGAGTGAGTCGAGCACCTCCGGCGTAAATTTGCTCGCGTTTCGCCAGTCGACCAATTCGTCGCCGGCCAATTGCTCGGTCAGGAACCGGTCGTACGGTTTGTCTTGATTGAACGAGCGAACCACATAATCGCGATAGCGCCAGTCGTCAATCGGAAGCAGGTTGCCTACCGTATCGCAATGAGGCGCATCGGTGTACCCCGCCACGTCAAGCCAGTGCCGCGCCCATCGTTCTTCGTATTCGGGCGAATCGAGCAGGCGATCGATGAGCCGCTCGTAGGCGTCGGCCGCCGAGTCGGCAAGGAACGCGCGCACTTCATCAGGCTCAGGCGGCAAGCCGACCAGGTCGAGGTACGCGCGGCGCAGAAGCGTCGCCTTCGGCGCCTCGGGCGAAAGTGTCAGTGCATTCGCTTCCAGCCTGGCCAATACGAATGCGTCGATCGGCGTGCGAACTCGATGGGATGCCCGTGTTTCAGGCATTGGCGCGGCGACCGGCCGGCGAAAGGCCCAGAATTGCCGGTCCTCTTCTTGAACCTGCGTCAGGCCGGTGATCGCCCAGTTGGCGACGGCAAGGAAGGCCAAGATCTTCAGGCACAGCCATTTCCATCGTCGGTGGCGTCTTTCGATCAACATGTCGTCAGGCTTTCGGCGGTGACTATAGCAGGCGGTGACTCAAGCAGGAGGTGACTTAAGCAACTGGGCGACGATCTGAGCTCCACTCACCGCGGGGTCGGTCAGAGTTTCATCGCGGCCGTGGTGGCGGTACGTCAATCGCTCGTGGTCGAGGCCGAGCTGCCGCAGCAAGGTCGCGTGAAGGTCTGGAACACTGACACGATCGACAATGGCCTTGTAGCCAAAGTCGTCAGTCTGGCCGAACGTCAGGCCGCCTTTGAAACCGCCCCCGGCCAGGAGCAGGCTGAACGCGTTGCGGTTATGATCGCGCCCATCGGTGGCGTTTTCTCTGGTGGGCAGACGCCCGAATTCGCCGGTCCACATCACGATGGTGCTGTCGAGAAGGCCCCGGTTCTTGAGGTCTTTGATCAACGCCGCGGAGGGCCGGTCGGTTTCGCCGCAGCGCTTGGGCAATTCTTCCCTGATCCGGCTATGATGGTCCCATCCTGCCAATGGGGGCGATACCTGGACGAAGCGCACGCCCACTTCGATCAACCTGCGGGCCATCAGACAGCGCATGCCGTAGTCGGCCGTGACCGTGCTGTCGAGGCCGTACAGCTCCCGCGTGGCACTCGTTTCGTTCGAGACGTCGAGCGCGGTCATCACCGTGAGCTGCATTCGGGCCGCCAATTCATGGTTCTTGATGCGGGTTTCCAGTTCCGAGTCGCCGGGATGATCGCGCAGGTGTTCGGCATTCAACCTGGCGAGCAAGCGGTTGTTCTCGCGCTGCACGGCCGGCGGAACGGGCTCGTCGGGAGTCAGAAATTGGACCGGCTTTCCCTTCGAGCTGAATTCGGTCCCTTGGTACAGGGCCGGCATCCAACCGCTTGACCATGCGCGCTTCGTATTGCCTCCGTAGCCCTTGGGGTCGCGGAGCACGATGAAGGCGGGCAGGTTCTCGTTCTCGGTTCCAAGGGCGTAGCTGACCCAGGCGCCCATGGTGGGGCGGCCAACGAAGATCTTTCCCGTGTGCATCATGGCGTTCGCTTCGGGATGGTTGTTGTGCTCCGTGTACATCGAGCGCACCAAACACAACTCATCCGCCACGGTCCCCAGGTGAGGAATCAGCTCCGAAAGCTCCATGCCACATTGGCCGTTGGGACGGAAACGAAACGGGCTGCCTAACAGCGACTTGTTGTTCTTGGGGTTGAGGCTCTCGACCCCTTGCGGGTCGGTTTGACCGTCGCGCTTGGCCAATTCCGGCTTTGGGTCGAAAAGGTCCATTTGGCTGGGACCACCCTCTTGATTCAGTTGAATTACGGCCTTCGCTTCGCCAAAGAAATGCCCGGCACGGGGTCGAAGGTCGTTGTAGATCGATTCGGGCTGCGCGGCCGCGCCCCGATTTCGAGGCGAGTCGGCATCGAGCAGATAGGCCAGCGCCAGGCTCCCCAGACCCAGGCCCGAACGCTCCAAAAACCGGCGCCGGGAGAATTGAAGCGTGCTGAATCCGCAGTGAAGAACGTGGGGTTGTTTCATGGTGTTCTCGCGAATTCGGCGACAGCACGTCCGGTCCTCGGCGCGCACCAGCAAAATTATCCAGCCTGGCGCCGTTGCGTGCAAGAGTGCGACCGGCACCGGCGACGGCCCTAGGGGTAGTGGGGTAACAGGTGCCTGGGGCACCACCACCGCCCTGGGATCCGGCTTGCTTCCGACGGATGGGCGCGTTAGGCTATGAGGTGATCATGTCGTTCACTGGTTCCGCGTCGAGGCGTCCAGCAGTGGCTTCTCCGGTGCTCAAAGTCTACCGCGTTTGTGTGGAACTAATCGAAGAGGACGATGGGTTCTCGGCGATCGCTTGCGACCTCCCCGGCGTCGCCAGTCAGGGCGACACGGCAGAGGAAGCCCTGCGCAACGTCGCTGAGGCGTACGCGGGAGCGATCAAGTCGTACTTACATCACGGCGAGGAAATCCCTTGGGAAGACGCACGCGGCTCCGGCGTCGAATAAGCCAGCCGGCGGTGGATCGACGTCAATGTCTAAGCTTCCCAGCGTCTCAGGCAAAGCAGCCTGCGCGGCCTTCGCCTCGTTCTCGACCGCGTCGAAGGCTCTCATCACATCTTGAAGAAACCCGATCACCGCCATGTGCTCTCCGTGCTAGTACATGGGAAAAAGCGAGTGAAGCCAGGAACTCTTCGAAGCCTGATCCGCACTGCAGGCATCACGGTCGAGCAATTCGTGGGTGCCTTGAAGTGACAAAGTGATTCATCTGCGTCATGCCAGCAACTCCGCGATTGGCCGGCCGCCGTCGCTGACGATCGGGTGCGGGCGGCCCTGGAGGTCGGTCCATTGCGTCTCGAGGTCAATGTCGAGGTGGCGGAAGACCGTCGCCGCGAGGTCGGCGGGAACCACACGCCTGTCCTTGACATGATAGCCTCGTTCGTCGGTGCTGCCGATCACCTGGCCGCGCGGGCCGGCGCCGCCGGCCGCGAGCACCGACATGCAGTTGGGCCAGTGCGTGCGCCCGCCCGTCGTCGATATCTGCGGTGAGCGTCCGAACTCGCCCATCGTCAGCACCAAGGTGCTGTCGAGCAATCCGCGCGCTTCCAAATCGGTGACCAGCGCATGGAGACTGCGGTCGATGCTGGGATAGAGCGGTTTCATGCCCTTGACGAGACCGCCCCAGATGACGTCGTCGCCGTGAACGTCGAACACGCCAAAGCGGCCGCAGACCACGACGAACGTGACTCCGGCTTCGACCAACCGCCGCGCCAGGAGCGCTTTCTCGCCGAAGCTGTCGCGGCCATAGGCGTCGCGAATCGTATCAGGCTCCCGATCGACTTGAAACGCATCGCGGGCCTTTCCTGAGAGCACCATCTCCAGGGCCTGGCGTCCATACTGGTCCATTTGCTCCATCGTTCGACTCGCGTCCAGGTCGTGTCGCAAGCGATCGAACTGCCGGCGAAGCCCTTCGCGATCCTGGGCACGGGCCAGACTGACACCGGGGGGCATGCCCAACGAATCCGCCAGGCCCGTTTCGCGGACCGGCTCGAAGGCCGACCCCAACTCTCCGGCGCCCCAGATATCGGAGTGCCATTCGGTGAGATGGGGGCTGCCCATGCCGACGTAGGCCGGCAACTCGGGGTCGTTGGCCCCGCGAAAACGGGCGGCGATGGAGCCCATCGACGGAAATCGCCCCCGCAACGGTCCCGCCAGCGTCGATTTCAAGTCCTTCAATGCCTTGGAATTGCCGGTCTGCATTACGGCGGCGCGATGGTCGTCGCTGTCGCGACAATCGACCGATCGGATGATCGTCAAACGATCGAGAATACTGGACAAGTGCGGAAGGTGCTCGCAGACGCGAATGCCCGGCAGTCTGCTGGCGATCGAGCCGAACGGTCCACGTTCTTCGACGGGCGCTTGGGGTTTGGGATCCCAGGTATCAAGGTGGCTTGGGCCACCCGAGAGCCAGAAGAGAATGACGCTCTTGCGGCCCGACGGATGCCCTGCTTGGGCAGCGGCCCGAGCGCGCAACACGTCGGCCAGCGAAACGCCTGCCATTCCCGCCAGCCCAGTCTGCACGAACCAACGCCGTGAGCCCACGCGGACCAGGTCGGACGCGGCGGGTTGCAATCGAGCGCGACGCGCGGCGCCGGCATGCTCCGCACTGTGGCGCTCAGCAAAGGATAGGTTAGTCATGGTGGGTCTCTTGTCGTTGTCTGTAGGGAACGCACTCCGTGGCGTTCCGTGACGCTGGTCCGAAGTTTTCTGGCTGGACACGGAAAGCCACGGAGTGCGTTCCGAAAAGTGCCTGTAACCGGTAACCTATAACCTGCTGACCGCTACACGAACATCTCCATGATCGATTCCCCCCAAGGCACCAGCTTGTTGGGGCGACCGAGTGCGTCACGGAATTCGAAGGTGTTGGGAATGCCCAGCGCTTGATAGATCGTCGCGATGATTTCGGCGGGAATGACCGGTTTGTCGGCCGGGAACGCGCCGGTCTTGTCGCTTGCCCCGTAGATGAAACCAGGTCTGGTGCCTCCTCCGGCCATCCAAACGCTGTAACAGAAGGGCCAGTGACCGCGTCCCGGCAGCGGATACCCCGGGACAGGCGTGATCTTGGGGGCGCGTCCGAACTCGCCCATGATGACGACGAGCGTTCGCTCGAACATTCCACGCTCGACGAGATCGTCAAGTAGGCTCGCGACGCCCATGTCGAGCGGCGGCAAGAGCTCGTTCTTCAAGCGATTGACGTGGTCCCAATGCGTGTCCCACGTCGCGTTCGCGTCCGGCGACCAGGCGATTGAAACAACGCGGGTTCCCGCTTCGAGCAGACGGCGAGTCAAGAGCAGGCTTTGTCCGTAGATGTTGCGGCCATAAGCGTCACGGACCTTGTCAGGCTCTTGCGACAGTTGAAATGCCCGCTGCGTCTCGGCGGAGCTGAGCATGCTGAACGCACGCTCACGGAAGCCATCCATACCAACCATTTCACGCGTGGTACGCTCGACAAACCGGGCGTCGATCGCTCCCTGGAGCGTTCTACGCCGCGAAAGTCGGTCGGTCCCCACGTCCGACTGCACTGACAGTTCGGGAACTGAAAAATCGGGAGCGTTGGGATCCTTGACGATGCAAAGCGGGTCGAGCCCCCGTCCCAGCAAACCGCCGAAGAAACCCGCTTGTGGCGGACCGCCGATGCCCTCCGTGGTGATGTACGGTAGCGAAACGAAAGGGATCGTCAATCCTTCCGGAGGTCGCACGAGCGTGGCGACCGATCCAATCGCTGGATAATCGTTCGGCCCCGTCGGCGTGACATTGATCGTGTCGCCGCGGTCGTGACCGGTAAGCGCCGTGTAGACCGCCGCTCCATGAGCATGACCGATCGCGTGATGCACCGAACGAATCACCGTGCTGTGGTGCATGTGCCGCGCCAAGCGCGGCAGGTGTTCGGAAAAAGGCACGCCCGGCAGCGACGTCGCGATGGGCTGAAATTCACCGCGGATATCCGCGGGCGCATCGGGCTTCAGGTCCCACATGTCGGGCTGGCTGGGACCACCGTTGAGAAAAACCAGAACGCACGCGTCCGCTTTCGCGCCCAATCCGGCGGCGCGCCGTTGATCGTCGGCCCAAAGTAGTTTTGGTAAGTTGAGGGCCCCAAGGCCCAGGCTGCCGACCTTCAACATCCGCCGACGCGTGATTCGAGTTGCTTCGCACGGCACCATGTTCCACCTCCATACGCATCGTTTGCCATTCGCGCTTCGTTCCCTCGGTTCAACTCGACTTGTATTATAATACGATTACACCGAAGTCAAGCTGCCGGGGCGCCACCAGTGGCTACGGTTACAATTACCAGTACCTCGGATTGGGTCCGATCGCCAGAAGGGCTTGGAATGAGTACACGACGATGGGTCGGATGGCGATTGCCAGCGGTGGTTCTCATCACCGTAACCTTGGGCGTGTGGCGTTGGCTCACCCCTATTGCGCCCGACGAGAAACCTCGATCGGAGCCGGCGAGGCCTTCACGGATCGCCTCGCTCACGTTGGGCACCGATGAAATCCTCTCCGAGCTCGTGCCGCCGGAACGAATAGCGTGTGTGACGTACCTGGCGGATGATCCCCAGATCTCGAACGTACCCGGCTTCTACCCTCCTGGTGTCCCACGCCTCCGGGGCGTGGATTCTGAACGCATCATCGCGCTGAACCCCGATCTGGTTTGTGTCGCCCCTTACAACTCCGCGGATTTCTTGAAAGTGATCGAGCGGTCCGGATTCTCGATCTTCCGGAACGACGCGTGCCACAGCATGGACGAAATCGAGGGCGGCATCCTGGACCTCGGAAATCGTGTCGGCGAGACGGGCCGTGCGCGGGTATCCAACGCGCCGAACAGGTGTGCTTCCGATCCACTGGTAGGTGTTGATCCCGGCGCGCCGGGATCGAGCTACGGGACCATGAATCATTCGGATTTGGGGGTACGAGTTAGCGATGGACGAAAACGATCTCTAAGGATCCAGCCCCATGATTGGCGAACTCGAACCCAAGCGCATCGCGGCCAGCCGGGTGCGATATGACGTGCTCGCAGCGGGCTGCAGCTTCGCGTTCTTGACGTACATCCAGCGGCAAGCGTTTGTGGCGGCGACTCCCGAGATCAAGGACGCTCTTGATCTCAACCAGGAACAAATGGGCTACCTGGCCTCGGCGTTCCTGGTGGCGTATGGCATCTTCCAGGTTCCCTGCGGGCTGATCGGTGATCGCCTTGGAGCACGGCACCTGCTCACGCTCCTGGTGCTGGGCTGGTCGGTGCTCACCGGCATGACGGCCCTGGCCGACCGGCTCCCCGTTGAAGGAGCCTGGCCATTTTGCTTCCTCATCGGCGTACGATTTCTTTTCGGCGCGTTTCAAGCCGGGGCCTTCCCGGCATGGGCGCGCGTGATGACCGATTGGATGACGGTTCGCCAGCGCGCGACGGGCCAGGGAGCGGTCTGGATGTTCAGCCGCCTTGGCGGCGCGGTTGGTCCATATCTCTTCCTTGGGCTATTCCTCTACTTTGACACTTGGACGACTCCGCTCTGGATTCTCGCCGGGCTGGGCGTGGTGTGGTGTGCCGGGTTCTGGCCCTGGTTTCGGAACCGGCCGGAACAAATGCGACAAGTCAACTTCGCCGAACGAGAGCTCATCGCGGCCGGCCGAGGCGCAGGGGCCGGTGAACAAGGGGCCGGCGAACGAGGGGCCGGCGAACGAGGCACGGTTCCCTGGTCGACTTTGTTCACGTCGGTCAACGTGTGGTCCTTGTGTTTGATGTACGGCTTCGTCGGGTTTGCCGGTAATTTCATCACCAACCTGCTGCCGGTTTATCTGGCGGACACTCGGGAACTACCTCCCCGATGGGTCAAGGGGCTGATGAGCATGCCGCTTGCTTTGGGGATCATCTCGTGTCTCCTGGGCGGGTTCCTCTCCGACTGGATCATCGGTCTTTGGGGAAGCCGCAAGTGGGGCCGGCGCTTCAGTGGTATCATCGGACTCACTTTGGCGGGGCTGACGATCCTGGTCGTCCCCTGGG
>DATLQY010000871.1:0-5780 GCA_035534975.1 Pirellulales bacterium | reverse complement strand
ACCGTTGGGCCACGATCGAAAACCGCCGCGTGTGCTCGGGGCACGTCAATCCGGAATCGGTGGACGACGCCCTCGAACAGCACCGGCTGGCCTTGGAGTTGGCGCCCTACATGCTGTCGGTCAGCCCCTTGGACTGCGAGGCGCTCGACCTCTTGTTCGGCTTCGATTTCACCTATCGCGGCAACCACAATCAGCTCGTCGCCGAGGCCTTGGGCGTCAGCCCGGCCTTGGAGCGGATGCTCGACATCGGCGGGGCCACGGTCATCAACCACGAGCCGTCGATCACGCTGGCACTCGACGAGGATTGCCGCACCCAGTGCCGCTTGAGCGTCGAAACCCGGACCAACGCCTACCAGGTGCGAACGGGCGATTTCCCAGAGGAGCAGCTCAGTGTCTACTTGACCGCGCGGCAATACGGCAGTCTCGGATCGGAAACGACCTACGTCTCGGCAATGGAGCACCTGACACGTATTTGTCACGAGATGGTGGATCAATACGTGATCGACAACGTGCTGCGCCCCTTGGCGCGTGCGATTGCAATGAAGTAGCCCCTATGCCGCCGACCTTCAGTGAATTTGCGGGCGGGGTCCGGGTCGAGACGGCCTTCAACGTGTTGGCAGTGGCCAAGCGCTTGAAGTCGGCGGGCAAGCGCGTGATCGAGTTGGAAATCGGCGACAGCCCGTTTCCCACCACCGCCGCGGCCAAGTCCGCCGGAATGGAGGCGATCCGCAACGACCTCTCGCACTATTGCCCTTCCGTCGGTTTGGGCGAGCTGCGCGAGGCGGCCAGCGCCTACGTCAACCACGAGCACGGCCTGCAAACCACCTCGGCCAACGTCGTGGTCGGCCCCGGCGCCAAGGTCTTCGAACTGCTCTTTTGCGAGGCCTTTCTGAATCCTGGTGACGGAGTGCTGGTGTTCAGCCCTCATTTTCCCACCTACCTGCCGAACATCGCGCGGCGAGGCGCGCGGTTTTGCCTGGCGAGCTTGAAACAGGCGAACGAATTTCGCCCGGAACTGGCCGATGTCGAACGATTTTTGCGCGACGATCCGCGTCCCAAGGCGATTTTTCTCAACAGCCCGCACAACCCGACGGGGGGCGTTGCGACCCAGGACGATCTCGCCGGGCTGGCCGATTTGGTCCGCGGGCGCGACGTGGCCGTATTCAGCGACGAGCCGTACGACCAGATGGTTTGGCGCGGACGGCACCAGTCGCTCTTGGCGCAGCCGGGGATGATTCAGCAATGCGTCGCCGCGTACACGTTCAGCAAGTCGTACAGCATGAGCGGTTGGCGAGTGGGATTCGCGGTTGCCTCTCCCGCCGTCGTGGACGTGTTTTCCACGCTCTTGAACACGTCGCTGTCTTGCGTCGCGCCCTTGGCCCAGTTGGCGGCGGCGGCGGCGCTGACGCACGACACGCTTGAGCGCGACCACACCATGAAGCTTTTTCACCGCAAAGTCGAGCTCCTCGCCCGAGGATTGAACCGCATCGAAGGGGTGCGTTGCCTCGACCCCAGCGCCACGTTCTACCTGTTCCCGAACGTGGCGCCGATCTGCAACCGTCTCGGGCTCACGTCGCAAGGTTTAGCGATGTTCTTGCTGGAAGGCGCCGACGACCGGCAGGGCGTGGCGTGCCTTGGGGGAGAATCGTTCGGCGACGCCGGAGCGGGGTTTTTGCGATTCAGTTGCGCCGAACCCGACGAACTACTCGAGGAGGCGCTCGATTTCTTGCCACGCGCTTTTTCTCAAACTCGGCGGGCCGACGACTACCGGGCTGCGTACCCAGAATATCGCTTGGCAAAGGCCTACGTTTCCTGAACGGCTGGGGGCGACGAAACGCCCCCCACTTTATATACTTCACGCGGCGGACAATACCTATGGCATGGGGGGCGGCAAGCGTAGGGAGTATGCGGCAAGGCGTCGTAGGTTTGTTTGTTCTGTTCGGCGCCCTGTACTTCATCCAGGGGGTCAATGAAACGGGGACCGGTCTGGTTTACCAGCCCGTGAATTCGCTCTTAAAGGATTGGCGACACAGCGCAGATGAAATCACGACGTTCATGGCGTTGCTATCGGTCCCTTGGTGCCTGAAGCCTCTCTTCGGCCTGCTGTCGGATTTCGTGCCGCTGGCGGGCATGCGGCGCAAGAGCTACTTGCTTGCGACCGGCGTGATTACGAGCATTTGTTTTCTCGGCCTGGCCCGTTTGCCGCTTGCCCACGACTCGCGTTGGCTACTGTTGGCGGTGCTGATGTTGCCGACGTTGGCCGTGACTTTTGGCGACGTCGTGCTCGACGCCTTGATCATCGAGGCGGGGCAGCTCTTTGGTCTCACCGCGCGCTTGCAGTCGGTGCGCTGGGGAGCGAGCAGCCTGGCCGCGATCCTCACCGGCAGCGTGGCGGGCTTGCTCACCGAGCACGACATGCACCACGTGGCATTTCTGGCCTGCGGTTTGCTGGCGGCGGCGGCGCTGGTCGTGTCGGCGACGTTCGTGCGTGAACCTCCACCGACCGTGATCCATGAAGATTTCAAGACGGTCAAGCAGACCCTGCGCGAAGCGCTCCATTCGCGCACGTTTCTGATGGTCGGCGGATTTCTGTTCGTCTGGCACCTGAACCCCTGCACTTCCCCATTGATTTACCTGCGCATGACCGTAACGCTTGATTTCAGCGAACAATTCTACGGCTTCAGCAACACGCTCCTTTCGTGCGGGTCGGCCGCGGCGTGCGCCGTTTACAGCTTCTATTGCCATAGGCTCTCGATGCGCGCGATGGTGCCCGGCGCGATTGCCTGTGGGATCATCAGCACCCTTTCCTATTTTCTGATGACGAACGAGGCGTCGGCCGCGGCGATCAGCGTGCTGGTGGGTTTCACCTACATGACGGCCAACCTGATCCAGTGCGATCTGGCGGCGCGGGTTTGTCCGGTGCATGCGGCGGGTACCGTCTTCGCCATATTCATGGCTTTGTGCAACGTTGGCACGGACATTTCCATGTGGTTAGGAGGCCACCTCTACGAACTGGTCAAAGGACATCGAGGTCCCGACACGGCCTTCCAAGCAACGATGCTCGTCGGCGCCGCACTGACGCTTGGTTCCTGGTCGGTTGCCCGGCTCATCCCTCGCGATGAAAACGACGCCAGCGGAGCCACTGGCCCGGGTGCGGTGCATGGGAACGATTGAAGCGTTGCCGGCAAGGGAAAAACGGGAGGCTGGATAAATGCCGTGCTCCATCGTGATTCAGGGTCCGCCATTGGGAGCCTCTCCCACCGCTTCGTAAAGCGTCTCACCGAGTTCCCACCCCAAGGGCAGCTTGAGCCCTTGCCTTGAGAGCTTTTCGAATTCTTCGGGGGTAATCTCAACGACCACCGAAGGAACTGGAATTGATCCCGACGGTCCAAACGCGATCGGGACAATTCCCGAGGGCGATGTGTCGCGGTTGACCTCCAGGAGCTTGATGGGCTCCGTCACAATCTCCTCGCGCGGTGTGCGAATCCGGGAAATTCGTACGATGGTCGGTTCGACGACGCGGTGTGCGTCGGCCAGCTTCCTGGCGATATCGTCTCTCGTAGTCATTGATTGGGTCTCAATCGATTGGCTGGCAGCCGTTCGTCGAGGAGCCGTGGGTCGCCTCGTCAAGTCACATGATACCACGAAAACTCGCGGCGACAAACGGAGCGGAATTCCGCCGGAGGAGCTTGTGCGAGGTCATCTCGGCGATTTCCCGCACGGTCTGTTCGCCGAACGTGCCGCGGACCATGTCAAGGTAACGTCGATCGCGGAAGTACCGTCGAAACGCCTCGTCGCGAAACGCCAACACTTCGTCGGACGAAAGATGACGCGTGGGTAGCGGGCGCGCGTCGATCGAGTGCTGCGAATAGCCCGACCAGGAATCGGGAAGCGGCCAGCCCGCCTCGATGGCTTGCGCGTAGAGTGGAGAGCCGGGATAAGCCATCGTCGAATAGAAGTTGGCGAACTCGCAGTTGAGCTCCTGCGCCAAATCGAGCGTGGCCCGCATGCTTTCGTGGTCGTCCTCCGGCAGTCCAAAAATGTAGTTGCCGATCACGTGGATATCCGCCTCGCGGACCTGGGCCATCGCGCGGTAGATCGCCTCCTGATCGAAACGTTTGTCGACGTCGTCGCGCACCCGATCGCTGGCGGCCTCGATGCCAAAGGCCAGCCAGCGGAAGCCGGCCCGGCGGAGCTTGTCGAGCAGGTCTTGCTTCACCGTGTCGACCCGCGCGTAGGCCCACAGGCTCAGGTCGTAGTCGCGTTCGATCAATCCATCGCATATTTCCAGCACGTGCCGACGATTGAGGACGAACATTTCGTCGGCGATCTTGATGTTTCGCACCCCGTGGCGTTCGACCAGCGTATCAATTTCGGCGAGCACGTGGCCGGCGCTCCAATAACGGTAGCTGTTCGCGGTGGGTTTGTAACCGCTCTCTCTCTCGCCCGCTTTGAACGGTGCCTGGATGCAGCAAAAACTGCAATGATAAGGGCAGCCGAGCGTGGTGTAGAGCGCGGCGTAGGGCTGCCGATCGTGGCCGCCGAAGCAGTGCCAATTGTGCGCCCGGTAGCGATCCATCGGAAGCAAGTCCCAGGCCCCGCCCGGCAGTTCGCGGTCCAAGTCGGCGATCAGAGGCGCGGCGGCGTTCGAACAGATGGCCTGGCCGTCGCGGTACCATAGTCCGCGGACCTTGCCCAGGTCGGCGCAGGTCGATTTCAAAGCGGCGACGAGTTCGACGATCGTGTGCAGCCCTTCGCCCGCGGCGACGAAATCGGCACTTTCTTCGCGCAGCGTGCGTTCGGGCAAGGCCGCCACGTGTCCGCCGAGCAGCAGCAGCTTGATTTCGGGATGAGCCGCCTTGAGCGCACGGCAAAGTCTTCCCGCGGCGGGCATGATCTGGGTCGAAGCCGAGGGTTGATGGCCATAGACCACGATCGCCGCCAAGCGCGGATTCAGCCGGCCCACCTCGTCGGCCGCTTCCGCCGATGAGAGCGCGAGCGCTTCGGCATCGAGCAATTCCACCGACAGGCCGCGCCGCCGGGCGAAGGCGGCCATCAAGCCCGCCCAGACCGGGGGCTCGACCGCCGCCAACGTGCCGGCCAACGACTGGTAGACCTGGGCCCGGCTGGCCGGGTTGATCAGCAGCAGGTCGAGGGTCGGTGGCATGGGCAGGGGTTCAGGGTTCAGGGTTCAGGTTAGGGGAGCAAGGAAGATCGTCCACAGATTTCGCCGATTTCACAGATTACGTTTCTTACGAATGCATGGGAATGTGGTCGTCATCCGAGTTCGTGTAATTCGTGTGATTCGTGGATCTTCCGCCGTCGTTTCGACGCTTTGCGCTTTCGACTTTCCACTTTTAACTTTGACTTCCCCTTCTTCTTCATCCCCGACAAGTCGGGATTTCGCCTCAAGCTCAACCTCCATCCTCCCATCCCCAAATCTCCTCCTGATCCCCCTATCCCCTTAAAAAAACGGTTCCATTCGTATCGTTCGTTTTAGTCTTCTCCTTGCAATTCGTTGAGCACCTCGCACAACCGCTCGATCTTCCAGCGCGGCAACTCGGGGTAATTCCCGATGTAATACCCATAAAAGTGGATGTGATCGACACGGGGGAATTCGCGCCACAAATCACGGCCCAGGAACTTGCGCAGGTAGGGCTGGCGTAATTGGTTGCCGCCGCCGGCCGTTCCGCGGCGGAACTCGACCCCCGAACCGGCCAGCGCCGTCGTCACCTCGCGGCCAAGCACCGGATCGGCGCGGCGGAGCACCAAGGTGAGGG
>DATLQY010000870.1:0-3206 GCA_035534975.1 Pirellulales bacterium | reverse complement strand
GAAACTCGTGCCGGACGGGGAACCACTGCCCGCCGTGACACTGCCTTGCTCGTTGCCGTACGTGATCACCACGGCGTCGCCGCCGGCGGTGACGTTGCCGGTGCGCCCCGCCGCGGCGAACACGATATTGGACGTGAAATGAACTTTCACCGGCGCATGCACGAAACGCGCGAGAGTCTTGGCCTCACGCTCCCATTCGATTTTGTATTTGCTCACATCCGTTTACGTCGAGTAGTTCCCGCTGTCCCATGGCGGGTCGAATACGATAAGATTCGGCTCCAGCATGAAATGGTCGTAAGTCCCGCGACGGTCATCCTCGTCTGGCATTTCGAAATGCTCGTAAACCAGGCCAAAAAAACACCCATCGACCGTCGCGCCGAACGGCCTGACGCGTATCGCCTGCGGGGTGCGCGGCCCAAGCGACCCCAACAACTCCACAAGCTTTCCGCGAGCTTGTTCGATCGCATACTCCTCCCCGTCCGCAGTCGTGCCACCGAATCGCACGTCCGTCCCCAAATGGTTGCCGTCGCAGTCAAACCTGTGCAGCGCCGCGTACCACCGCTTCTTCGTCGGCCAC
This sequence comes from Pirellulales bacterium, assembly GCA_035534975.1. GTDB lineage: Bacteria > Planctomycetota > Planctomycetia > Pirellulales > JAICIG01 > DATKSN01. The sequence goes on along the minus strand of DATLQY010000870.1, from coordinate 2,629 downwards.
AGCGTCCAGAACTCATCGGGAGGACGAGTTCCAGAGATCCAGTCCACGGGGAATGCGCCGGTCACAAACGCCATGTATTGATTGCTATCCGCGTAGCGGCCGACGAATTCGAAGTCGAAGTCATCGTGCGGGATGAGTAGCGTCGGTACTGTAATGAGATCCTCTATTGCGCGATCGGCCGCAGAACCCGTCGCTCTTTTTACGCGCACCGGCGCGCACGATGTCGCCTGTTCGACGTACTTCCCACAGCCGATTGTCTCCGCCCATTTCGTCACGGCTAGCATTAACTCGTGCCGGTCGCGGTTCTCAAGAGGGCACATCGCAATCACGCTGGGCAGCACTTCCGCAGTCCGCTGGAGTACCATTCTGCCGACGTCCTTAAGCGGAGTTTCGGCGTCGTATCCCACTGCCACGTGGAAGACACCGTCATCGCTTGCAACCCGTTCGATGACCCGCACTGGCCGCGCCTCAAAAGTGATCATGAGACAATCAAACGATGACTGTTCCACCGCGGCCCTTTCAAACGCGGACCTGAGAGCCGCAATAATCGGGTAGGCACCGCGCCTCACAGCTTTCGCCATCTGCCGCGAGTGCCAGACTCCGCCGACATTGAGACGCATAACGTTTGCCTCGAATTCAATGGTTGGTACGGTTGAATCGCGGCCGTACCCCAAAGATGCTTTTGAACGTGCTGATGAACCGGGTCTCGAGAGCCTTCGCGGCCTCTTTGCCCTGCGCAACACGTAGCGGAAGCACATCGACGATCAATCCTTTTTCCGTTTCAAACCAATTTCGCCAATATTGTGATCGCGAGATAAAGTTACCGGTCTCGCCGAAACGGAGTACGCTTCCATTGGCCGTGTCAATCACTGCGTAAACGACATGTGCTCCTGGCGAATCAAGCCGGTTCCCATGCAGCGCCAAATCGGGGAAGTTATCCGCCTCGTCGATGCCGAAGCCGCGCCCGGCGATCTTTTGGCCATTGAAGTCCAAGTCGGCAAAGTCATCCAGGCAACTGTTGTGGACCAATACACCCAGTTCGCCGACCCGGTACACGTGCTCGCGGTGAATGCGGAGGTTGTAGAGCATCCCGACGGCTGGACGTGGCTCGACCGAGGCGACGCTCGTTTCGCCGGACGCGATGCTCACGCGCTCGCCCGGACGCAAATCGCCCGCACCGATGAACTCACGACGGTCGAGCGACCAGTAAAGATGGTTCGGTGTCACCCCCGTCGGCGTGCTGTCGCCGACCAACAGAAGATCAACCAACTCACCATCGGACTCGTGGATGAACTTACCCGTGACCACGTTCCCGACGCCGGCTTTAACGGGAGGACATGGCCCAAGCAAGAGAACTTCCGCCTCGCCTTTCGCGCCGTATTCCGGCATGTCCAGATAAACGGTTCCTCCGACCTGCGCGCCCATTTGCTCGATGACGTCAAGCGGCTCGATCAGCTTCATCCAAAGCCGATTCCCACCCGCCTTGCGCATCCGCAGTTGAAGCCGGCGCCAGGTCGGCGGATCGACGTCCGGGATCGTCTCGTCCACCGTGCTCCGGTCGGGATGCTCGCCAACTGAACGGTCGCAAAGGTCCACGTCCTTCATCGCGATCGTGCGCGGCGCTGAATCGCGCGGCGCTGGCGAAGCAGCGTTCTCAACAACGACAGTGTGCGCGTTCGGCGGAGTGGTTGCCGAAGGACGGGACTGAAGGAACGCGACCAGACCAAGGCAAAGGGCTAATACGGCCAGACCGAAACGGCTCTGCCGCGGGCGGCGTGGCGCGCGGCGCGGCGGTAAAATGGTGGCGATGGACATACACATTGGCTCCAGTAAGTCACGATGCTCTTTGATTCGGGGGGTGTCAAGGACGCCTGCCCTGGAGTGCAGATTATTGCAAGGCTGGGCGGCGCGACGGGCGATCCAATCGCTGGAATCGGCCAGCGGGTCCACGGCGCCGTCGAGCACGTCGGAATCACGCGCCACGGACGAACCAATACCTTCGCGTAGGGCAATTCGCGGTGAGGCGAGCGTAGGGGAAACATTAGGATTACGCTCCCCGTTCGCCTTCTCATCCTCGTCGATGCCAAACAGCTCGGCCATTGCGGAGTCGGCGTCATCCTCCTCTTTGCGGCGTAAGCGCGAATTGGCCGTTTGACAAACACCAATGCCGATGCCCGCCAACAACAGCGTCTCCAGCCACCGATTGTCCCAGATCGCGTCGAGCGGGAGGACGGTCAACGAGTTCGCCGCGCCGACGATGAGCGGTTCGTCATTGCCTGTCCAAAAGCGTACCGACCCTTCGAAACACTGCGTTGGGCAATGCCCGATGCTCGCGCCCCTCAACGAGCTGGCGACGTTGTCCACCGGATCGGCCGCCTTATAGAAACTGCGGACGTCGCCGATGGTGTCGCCGGCGCGGCCGAGCCGGCGCAGGTCGTTCGCGGCGTCGAGACTGTTGGCCAACCTGCCGGCCCGCACGGCGTTCGTGGCCTGCTGGCCGCCCACGACCGTCCCGAGGGTGCCCACCACCGCGAAACCGAAACTGATCGCCATCTCTTTCCAATTGCCCGTCGCCCCGAAGTAGATCGTTTCCAGAATGTCGCTGATCGGAGTCGGATCGAAGATCGCC
>DATLQY010000869.1:0-14124 GCA_035534975.1 Pirellulales bacterium | reverse complement strand
GACCATCTGGAATGCCAGCTCCTGTGGCGGGAGGCGGAGGCATTGCTCGGGATTGCGGACAAGAAAGTAATCAAATGGCCCGAACCTGGGCCAGATTGATCGCTTGCCCGATCGTCACGGGCATCTCAGAATTCTTTCGGGCGATGAGCCTGTTTTGGCAAGGCAAGCCGGGCGAGGCCCGCAAGCCCGCGATCGCCGCCGAAGCAAGCATGAAGCCGCTTCCGAAGGACGAGCAGAATCCGTTTGCCAATGGTGCCTACTACGACGACCTGATCCTTTGGCTGGCCTACAAGAAAGCGAAAGCCATGATTCAGTTCGACGCGACGACCACCCCGGCAACACCCGACGGGTGATGACTGCCTCGGCTACACGGAGGCTTTCACCTGTGCCGCAAACCTCTGCAATGGCGCCGACAAATTGCCTTTCCCCCAGATCAGATAAATCGGTACCGGGATGTCCAAGTCGGCAATTGGCAGCAATTTGACCCCGCGGGGGCATTGCCATCGTGTGGGCTCACTGACAAATGCGACCCCGAGCCTGCATTGCACCAGGCTGAGGCCAGTGGCATGATCGACGGCGTGTTGAACGATGCGCGGCGTACTCAAACCGCCCCGAACGCATGCCTGCATGATGCGCTCGTAGAAGAGGGGTCCATGGCAACTGTCAAGAAACCGCCCGCACGGGCGAGCCCTTGACAATTTCTACGCCTGTCGATATTATCCTCTACGCTAGTCGATATTCCGTAAAGGAACCTCGCTTGCCGCGCGGGTGCGCGAAGCAGCAATCGTCCGCCGTCGGAAGGTGCCATGCCCGAAGAACGATTACCCGATGCCGAGCTGGAAGTGATGGCTTGTTTGTGGCAGTTGCAGGAAGCGACCGCGCGTCAGCTCCGCGAAGCCATGATGGGCTACCGACCCATGGCACACACCTCGATGGTGACCCTGTTGGGACGACTCGAAACCAAGGGCATGGTGAAGCGAGCCAAAGGACCCTTCGGCAAGGCATTCATTTTTGCGCCGCTGCGCCGGCCGGGCAAGACCCACCGCCGCGTCATCGGCGACGTCCTTCAACGCATCTTCGGGGGAAATAAACCGGCACTCGTCGCCTCCCTCTTTGAGACCAAGCCACCAACCCCCGCCGAATTGGCGGAGCTGCAGCAACTACTCGACCGACTTCGACGAAAGAACGATCCCAGGGAGTGACTACCGTGGAACTGCTCGTACCGAAGCTCAATAGCGCGGCGGTGATATGGTTCTCGTTCGTAGGGCATGCCGCCTGGCAGGCTTCCCTGCTCGCGGCGCTGCTCCTTGCCGTTGTCGCACTGGGGCGGCGCTGGCCGTCTCCGTTGCGCTACTGGCTGTTGGTGCTGGCCTTGGCCAAGTTCGCTTTGCCGCCGGTGCTGTCGATGCCCACGGGTCTGTTCAGCCACGTGGGACCCGCGGTTCGGGCCGCGCCGAGCGCGGCAGACCTTCCCGCGCTCTCGCCGGCCAATCCGGCCATTACCGATTCTCCCACGCCGCCGCGGGGCATTCCCGCGATGCCGGCTCCGAGTGATTCCTCTGCGGAACAGGCGGGCCCTGTGGCGCAGTCTCATTCCTTCTCGCGGGTTTTGGACGCCAAGGCCTGGTTGATGCTCCTGCACGCCGTGGGCGCAACTCTCGTTTCCTTTTGGATCGTGTGGAGCCTGCTCGCCATGCGTCGCGCGCTTCGCCGTGCCACCGAATTGCCCGACGGCGAGCTGCGGCGACAATTCGTCGGATTGTCCAAGCGGCTCGGCCTGCGGCAACCGCCACGTCTCTTGTTGTCGCGTGAGCCTTGCGGGCCGGCCGCCTTCGGTGTGCTGCGTCCTGTGGTGCTCTTGCCAAACGCCATGGCCTCGCTCGAGGCTTCGGCGCTAGACGCCATTCTGGCGCATGAGTTGGCCCATCACCGCCGTCGCGACCCGTGGATCAACTGGGTCCAGCTCGCGCTGACGGCGGTCTGGTGGTTCAATCCCCTGCTCTGGGTCCTGAATCGCCAGATCCGCAAAGTGCGCGAAGACTGCTGCGACGATCTCCTGCTGACGCGGCATCTCACGACCGGTCCGGCCTACTGCGACACACTGCTCAGCGCCGCCTCCAGGCTCACGCAGCGGGCGACCACCGGAGTCTCGCTGGGGTTCGGTGATAGCCTCCATCCCCTAGGCCGCCGCTTGCAACGAATCATGGATCAGACTTTGCGAAGGGCGCCGCGACTTTCGCTCTCGGGGATTCTTGTCCTGGCCCTATTGGCAACCGTGGTTTTGCCTGGGTTGCGCCGATCGGATGGCGATGAGTCGGTGCCGCCTGCCGAAGCCAATGACGCGGAACCCGCCCCGATTTCGGAGTGGCCCAAAGGTGCCACGGTGGCGGGCCGCGTGCTCGACCACCGCGGCGCCCCCGTCGCCAACGCCGAGGTTCTGTTGCTCGGCACGGAACGTGTCATCGTCGACGCCGACCGGCGGAACTGGTTCGTGCCGGACAGGCAAAGCCCGAGCCCGCCGTCAACGCGGACGGACAACGACGGCGCCTTCACCATCACGCGAAAGCAGGGAACCGCCGATCGTCTGGGTGTGATTGCCGACAATCCGCTGTTCTGGGTCGTTTCCCGCAAAAGCCTGGCGCAAGGCGACAACGTCGAGCTCAAGCTGCCGGCGGCGGGCAGTCTGGCCATTCATTGCGATTTGCCGGGCAAACCGCCCAAGCTGCCGGTGATGATCGAGCTGAAGACATTCGATGGTGCGAGTTGGAACACCGACTCACTGCGATTTCACATGTCGACGTTCTCCCTGGACAATCCGGGCGAAAGGTTATTCGAGCACCTTCCGCCAGGACAATACTCGGTGCAACGCTTCCAGGAGACGAAGACCGGCCCCAACTCGGTACTGTTGACCGACGCCGACCGACAGTTGGTCGAGATCGAATCCGAAAAACGGGCGAACATCCGGTTTGAACGAAAGACGGGCCGACCACTTTCGGGCCATGTGCGCGGTCTGGAAAACGTCCACTTGCGATACGCGTATCTGACAATCCGTGGCCCCGGCCCGGAAGAGGTTTTAGGAAACGATGGGAAACTCGGCCGGATGTATATCGCGTTCGACGTGATCCCGATCGCCTCGGATGGAATCCCGGTCGCCTCGGATGGACGTTTCACGACTGACCCGATCCCTCCGGGTAAATACTCGGCCAGCCTTTTCGCGGTGCTCGCATCGACACCGCAATTGTCGTCTCAACCGTCGGATTACTCCGGGAACGTATCGTTTACCATGCCGGAGCAAGGCGATCCGCCAACAGTCGAGCTTATCGCGAAAGCGAATGGCCCACGCGACCTGTCCAAAGTGACCGACCCTCGCGTGCGCGTCGTCGATGAGGACGGCAAGGTGCCGACGATTCAGCACGTCCCCGCTCAAGCCCAGCCCGACGCAAATCAATCGCAAACACCAGCTCCGAAGTAGGCTGCTGTCGCAAAGGAGCCGGACAGCCCGGCAGCAAGTGAATCGCGAGTCTCCACGCATCCCGTCACGATCATGGGAATCGCTCGCAACGAAAAGGGAGAGCCGATAGCGCAGGCCAAGGTCTATCTACTTTCGACGCTTCAAGGAGACTCCCGCCGCGTCGCGGAAACGACGACCGACGTGAACGGCCAATATTCGTTTCGTGAGACGCCGCTTCCGGTCGCCCGTCCTGAGCGGAATGCCGGGGGAACCGTTCACGGCGCGTTTGAAATCCTTGGCGTTGCCGAAGGCTACGCCTTTGCTTGGCGTCCCCGAAAAGTGTTTACCGTGGCACCACGGCCGGGACGCGACTATTACGAACCAGAAGTTGATTCACCGCATAGATTCTGGCTGAATGATCCGATCGAGCTTGACCTGGAGTTTTTGGCAGCCGCGAGCATCAGGGGCCGCATCGTGGACGAGCAGGGTCAGCCCGTTGTGGGGGTGAAGGTTGACCTGCGGCTGTGCGAGCGCATTCACGACGGGATTGCACAGGGAATTCTGTCGTCGGATAAGATCTATGACTTGACAGCGCTGAATCAACCGGAAGATGTTCCGGCCGCCGTGAAAATCCGCAAGACCGATTCCGAGGGGAGGTTCGAGTTCAACGGGCTGCCTCCTGAGTGTCTGTTCTGGTTTGAAGTCAGGCATCCAGACTACGCCAGAATGTTCGTGTGGGCGGCGACGACGTCTGATCAACTTCCCAAGTTAGGTGGGCGTATCCCAATCCTGACGGGCGAGTTGCAACTGACCTTCCAGGCCGTTCAGGATGCGAAAGTGCGCGTCATCTTTGGCGATACGGGAGAGCCGGCCCCTGGTATTTATGTGGGCGCCAATCGCGTCGGAGCCAGCGCCAGCCGAACTTCAAATGAGCAAGGAGAAGTCACCTTACGATTGCCGCAGGGGGACTACACCGTGGAACTCCTCCCCGCCACCGGGACACCGTATCTCGTCACGAATCCCGACGAAAAGCTGACGGTCGGGGCCGAGCCTGCAAGCAAACCAGCCGTGTTCAAGCTGCGGCGGGCGTGCGTCCTGGATGTCACGATTGTCGATGCCGATACCGGTTTGCCTATCCCGGACGTCGATTTGTGGATCGATGGTCGCCAGAATCCGGACGAAATCGGTACTGACGTGAGTCACAGCGATTTCTATTTCCGATCATGGCATCTGCCGGTGGCCGACGTGGAGCGCCCCGTCAGCGACAAGGATGGGAAACTGCGGGCACTCGTGGAACCGGGCCTGCGCCGACTCGGAGCCATCTACAACAAGCGCCCTGCCGGTTACACGTCTGACCACTGGGGCCAATTGCTCGACTGTGAGGCAGGTACGACCCTGAAGGTCGAATTCAAGCTGCACAAGGCCGCAGGCCAGAGGCCAGGGCAATAGCTCAGTGCGATGGCAGCCTGCGGCCAGGTGCCGGCCCGCGCGGCTGCAAGTACGCTAGCTAGCAGCGCCAGCGCCTTACAGGCGAAACAAGCAAAATTGGACGACTTGCGCGCCGTTTTTGGACGACTTATTGGACGACTTGCGCCGACGAATTCGGCATGGAGACGAAGGATGTTGTGTTCGCAAGTTAGGCATTGGGAAAGGTTTGCGTCTCACGCGGCAGACCCCCCTATTAGTAGATGGACGACTTGGACGACTTGGACACCGTTATTCGAGATTTTTTAGGCTTGCGGCGGAGGTCGGGAAGGATGAAGGATGAAGGCGGACGGATGAGGGGTGAAGCGAAAGCACCGTGGGAAACGGGGGAGCTTGCCTTGAGAACTGGAGACCGGTATTATTACAAATGGGGTGTACGATATGCCTGCGCGAGTGTTTGGCCGGTTAACGGTCCAGGCGGCGCGTTTGAATCTCGCCGGTCGCGAAGCTGGCCAATTCGGCGGAAAGCTTCGCGCGCGCTCGCCGACGGAAACACAGAAACGCTAATCGGCGCTAATCTTCGCTGATGGAACCCGCTTTCCGATTAGTGTGGATTTGCGTTGATAAGTGTTCCGAACTCCGAGGTAAGGTGCTCATCTCGCGGGCAAGGTGCTCAACTCGCGGTGTTCTCAGCTTGCAGAACTCCCATTCGGCGGAAAGCATCGCGGGCGCTCGCCGAGGCGGCAATGGACGTGCATTGTTTTCGCGCACTGGCTGCTAAGATACTGGGCACATGGGGTGCGAGAACCGACGCATCCGGCAATGCCACGCCTGAATAGAATATCCAAAATATTCGATATAAAACACTTTTTCAGTCTATGTAATTATCCGAGAAATCAACCGTTCAAGACGACGCTCTCGGTCGCCGAAGCGTGCTCAAAAAACGGGCAGACTTCTGCGGGCGACAGACAAGAGGAGGCAACGGAGGTCACAGGGGACAGGTTAGAGTTTACAAGAGGCCGAGCAGTCGTCGACAGGAAGATTACCGACAGAAAAACTTTTCTGTGAGTAATGTTTCTGTCAACAACCAAGATTGCTGCGGCCTGGCGACCCCGTATGGGGAGTGACGACGGCCACTTGACGAAAGCGCGCGGACGCAACGGACGTCGCGAAAGCGAATTCGAAGCCCACCGAAACTCCCAAACTACCCAAATTCATCGCAATGCGGACAGTCGCGGACAGTCGCGGACAGTTGTGAAGACCCATACTGTCCGCATCTAGAATAGTCGCAAGACGTTTGGCAGTAATCACTTGCCGTCGGCGTGTAGCCGGTGCGGACAGTGCGGACAGTTGTGTCCCCCCATATTCTGAATCCTAAAGCCTCCCTGTGGTGCTGCCGTTGCGGGGAAGCGGGCAATTGGCGCGCCACTCGCGTCTAGGGTATGCTTGCAAGTCCTGGCTGGAGGAGTCGTGGGGGAAGTGATTCGGGATGGAAGCGTTTCGGCTCTACACGCCATTCTGGCTGCTGCTCGTGCCGCTAATCCTCAGCATGGCGTGGTGGCGGCTCCAACGCCGGCGGCGGCCAGCCGCCGTTTTCTCCAGCGTGGCGGAATTCAAGCTGCTTCCCGTGACCATCGCTCAACGCGCCCGGCGTTTGCTGCCATATGCCTACGGACTTGGTTTGTGCCTGGTGATCGCGGCTTTGGCGCGGCCGCAGTCGGGCAAGTCGGAAACGCGAGTGTCCGGCTTGGGGATCGCCATTGAAATCGTGCTCGACGTCTCCGGGTCGATGGAAGCGCTCGACTTTCAATGGGAAGGACGCGACGTGAACCGGCTCGAAGCCGTAAAACACGTGATCGACGATTTCGTGCTGGGCTCGCCTAAACGCGGCTTGCCCGGCCGCTCCGACGACCTGATCGGCTTGATCGCGTTTGGCGGATTTGCCGACAGCAAGTGCCCGCTGACCTTGGATCATGGCGCGCTGGTCGACATCGTCGAGGGGTTGGAAGTGCCCAAGCCCGTCCGCGACGGTCGGGGGCGGGTGATCAATGCCGAATCGCTGCAAGAGGAGTTGTCCACCGCCATTGGCGATGGAGTGGCGCTGGCGGTCGACCGGCTGCGCGGCGCCCGGGCGAAGAGCAAGGTGATCGTACTCTTGACCGACGGCGACAGCAACGCCGGTGCCGTCGACCCGCGCGAAGCCGCCAGGATCGCGCACGAATCGGGATTGAAGCTCTATACGGTCGGCATCGGATCAAGCGGAGTCGTCCCTTTTCCACAGGAAGACGAGTTCGGCAATCGCGTGCTCGTGCCCGCCGAGTTCCGTATCGACGAAGAGCTGCTCCGCGACATGGCACAGACGGCCGGCGGCAAGTATTTTCACGCCTCCGATTCGGAGGGACTGGCACAGGTCTACGCGCAGATCGACCAGTTGGAAAAAACCCAGGTCGAGGAGACGAAGTTCTCGGAATATACGGAACTATTCTCGTGGTTCGCCGGGCCGGGCCTGGCCCTGGTGCTCGTGGTTGGCATTTTGATGGAGACCCGATTCAGATCACTACCATAAGGCGTGCCCGCCTCGCTCGACCGCACCAAACAAAACTGAAGTAATGACACAAGCAGCGCGATTGGAGGGCTCCGAAAGTGGTGGCTGGCTGCAGAGCGTAAGCGATGCCCCGGCTGGATTACGACCGGGGCATCGCTTAGGCTCTGCCCCAGCCACCGTGATTGGTCGGGGTTCAGGGTTCGGGGGCTGCGGAACGCCACGGAGGCCACGGAGGGCGTCCCCTACAGATTCTGTTTCATCCTTCATCCTTCATCCTTCATCCTTCCGAACATGGAATGGCAACATCCCCAATGGCTGTACTTGATCCTGCCGCTAGGCGTGGCATGGCTGGCGCTTGCGCTCGGCGGGCGCCGGCGGCGACGCCAGGCCGCCGAGGCCTTCGTGGCATCGCAAATGTGGGCGCGAATCCTGCCGGCTGAGTCGCGGGTGCGGTTCTGGGTGAAATCGCTGCTACGCGAGGTGGCCTTGATCGCCGGCCTCGTGGCGCTTGCCGGACCGCGCTTCGGCACGCAATACGAAGATATCGTCCCTCGCGGCAGCGATCTCTACGTTCTGATCGACGTCTCACGCTCGATGCTCGCCACCGACGTGCCGTCCAGCCGGTTGGCGCGCGCCAAGGCCGACGTGGCGGCGCTGGTCAAGGGGCTGAACGGCGAACGAGTCGGACTGATCGCCTTCGCGGGCCAGGCGGTGGTGAAGTGCCCGCTGACGGCCGATTACGACGCCTTCCGCCGGTCGCTCGACGAGCTCGACCCGGCGAGCGCGCCGCGCGGCGGCACCGCGATCGGCGACGCGATCCGAAAAGCGCTCGAAGTCTTTCATGCCAAGGCCGAACGCGACCAGGCGATGCTCTTGATCACCGACGGCGACGATCAGCAATCGTACCCCCTGGAGGCGGCCACCGTGGCCGCCGAACGGCACGTCACGATCTTCACCGTCGGCCTGGGCGACTCCGACCATGGCGCGCGCGTTCCGCAAGGCGCCGATTCCGCGAGTTTCGTCGAGTACGAGGGACAACAGGTCTGGAGCAAACTGGACGGCTCGCTCCTCAAGGAAATCGCGCTGAAAACCAATGGCGTTTACGTGCCGGTTGGGACGCGGGCTTACGATCTTGGCGAACTGTACGTGGACCATCTCCAGGGAAGACGCGGTGGCGACGGGGCGCACCAGCGGCGGATCAGACGCTCGGAGCGTTTTCAGCCGTTCCTCGCGCTGGCGCTCTTCGCGCTCCTGGCGGACCTTTGCACCCCGCCGTACCGCACGGTGCCGCCGTCGTCGCAAGCCGGCGGCCCCGATGCCTCAGCAAAGCCCGCCAGCGGCAGCCACGGAGTAGCCTCTCGTACACGGCTGCCAGTTTCCGTGTTCGTCGGGCTGTTGCTCCTTTGCTGTCTTTCGGCGACCGCATCGGCTGACGAGCCTGAAGCGGCCTTCCGCGAGGGTTTGCTGTTGTATTCACAGGACGAGTTCGTTTCGGCGCGCGACAAGTTCGCCGCCGCGGCCGAGGAATTCGGCAAGGACGAAGCCGCCGACAGGGCCGCCGTGGCGGCGTTCAACGAGGCTTGCGCCGCTCATCGCCAGGGGGAAGTGGAGCAAGCGCGCACGCTGTATTTGGAGGCCGGGCTGACGCGCGAAAAGCCGCTGGCGGCGGCGGCCTACTTCAACCTGGGCACGTTGGAGGCGGAGGAGGCCCGCAAACTTGCGGGCGAGCACCCTGAAAACGCGCCGAAGGAAAGCCGCGAAAAAATCGTCGATCAATTGAAGTCAGCCATCGTGTCATTCCGCCGCAGCTTGGAGCTGCGGCCCGACGATGCGCGTGCGCGCCGCGACATCGAGCTGGTGCGGATGTGGATCAAATACTACAGCGACCAATGGAGCGAACACGATCGCCGGCAGCGGCGGCAAGAGTCGAACCTGCTCGAATTCCTCGAGTTTCTGATCCAGGGCCAGACGGCACTGCGCGAATCGGCAAAAACTCTCCCGGCGACGGCGGCGGCCGACGCCTTCGCGGAATTGAAGCAAGCGCAGGAGGAGCTTTATGACGAGATCGAGCCGCTCAAGGACAAGATCGAGTCCGACTTGAAACCACAACAGCCCGCCGGCGCGGGCACCCAACCGTCAAACACCAAGGAACTGGAAGAGGCAACGGCACTGCTGCAACAATGGGCCGACGCGGCGGGCGAGAAAATGTCTTCCGCCGCCGACCACCTCGATACGCGCCAATCCGCGCCGGCGACCGCTGAGCAACAGGCCGCCATTGACGAATTGGGGAAAATCTGGGACGCGGTCATCCCTTTTCGGCCATTGCTGGCGCGGGACCTGGCCGACCAAACGCTGATCGCCAAGACCATCGAGCCAGACCCATCGGACAGCCAGGCGGCAGCGGACGACACCGATCCTGAAACCGACGATCTCGCGGTGGGCACCGGGCATCTCACCTTGGACGCCGCCAGGGAAGATCTGGCGCGCCTTGTTGAGATCCAAACCCGGACCCTGCGCCGGACCCAATTGCTCAAGTTGAAAGCCGAGGCGGAGCTCGAACGATTGGAACGATCGCCGCAGTCCGGTTTGCCGCAGTCCGGTTCGCCGCAAGACGATGCGCAAGCGAACGACGACGACTCGGATGCCGAGGAGGCAGGCGACGGGGAAGCGGAGGAAGACGATTCGAAAAAAGCGAGCGATGGCCGCGACGACGCAGCGGGGGACGATTCGGCGACGAGTGCGAATCCCCCGCCAGTCGATCCAGAGCAGCTCAAAGCCGGTTACGCCAAAGCCGTCGAACTTGCCCCCAAGGCGGTTGAGTACATGCAGGCGGCTTTGAAATCCCTTACCCAAGACGAACGCGAAGCCGCCTATTCGCCGGCGGAAGAGGCTCGTAAGATTCTGGAAGAGATCGAAAAGGCGCAACCCCGCGAGGAACGACCTCAAGATCAAGACAACAAGAACCAGGACCAGAAAGACCAGGAGAAAGAGGAACAGGAGAAGAAGGACCAGGAACAAGAGAACCAGGACACTAACCCGCAGCGCAAGCAAGGCCAGGACAAGAAGAACGACGAAAAGAAGGACCAAGAGAAGAAAGATCAGGACAAGAAGGACCAGGAGGGCGAGGACCAAAAACGGCAGGACCGGAAAAAGCCATCACCCGACGGGAAGGAACAACCGCCGCTTTCCCGCGATCGGATCGAAGAGGCCCTGCGAAAAGTCCGGGAGCGGCAACAAGAAAAGCGCGAGCGCGACCGCAAGATGAAGGCACGCGTGTTGGGCAGAGTACCGGTGGAGAAAGATTGGTAATGCGTCGCACCGACCTCGGGAAAAAACGGAACACGATTCGCCAAACCGTTCTCTCGGCCGGCCTGGCGCTGGGTTTACTCACCTCCCAGGCGCCGGCCGCCGAGGTGCCGGAAATCGCCGTGGAAGCCAGCGCCGGCGAGATCTACATCGGAGAAAGTGTCGAGTACAACGTCGAAATCAAGAACTCGCAGAACCCGGCCCGCCCGGACATGTCGGCCTTGACCGACGACTTCGACGTCGTGGCGGAGGGGGACGAATCGCGGAACCAATCCTCGACTTTCATCTACAACGGCCGCGTCACTCGGCAAGACAGTTTCAGCCACGTGTACCGTTTTCGCCTGACACCGAAGCGGAGCGGCGAATTGACGATTCCCGCTCCCTCGGTGACGATCGGCGGGCAAACGATTTCGGGCCGCCCCCGCGCGCTGCGGGTGATCGCTCCCGAAGAGCAAGAGCTGGTGGTGCCAGAAATCAGCTTGGACCGCTCGAGGGTGTATCCCACGCAGCCCTTCGAGGTGACGTTGCGCGTGCTTGTCCAGCCGTTGCCGGACGAGCCGGACCTCGATCCTCTCGCACCGCTCCGCCGGCAACCCCCGCACCTGGAGGCAAATTGGGTTGATCCGCCGGCGGGGCTCGAGGGCGGCGAAAAGATCGGCTGGCTTGAGGGACTTCTCGCGAACGATGGGACCGGTTTCACGCTCAACAACGTCACCCAGCGCAGCGGTTCGTTCTTCGATGGTCCGCGTTTGGCGGTCTTCAACTTGTACCAAGGCCGTGAGGGCCGCGCCGGGCTCGACGGGAAAGAAATCGAGTATTTCGTCTACGAGCTGAGGCGAGCGCTCACGCCCAACAAGGCGGGTCGTTACCAGCTTGGCCCGGCGGTCGTCAAGGGAACGTTCGTGGATGGAAACGCGGGGAGCCGTTACAGTGCTCGTCGGCTGGTCGCCGTGGCACCCGCCGTCACCGTGGAAGTGCGAGAAGTCCCGACACCCAGGCCGCCCACGTTCTGCGGCGGGATCGGCAATTATCACGTCTCCGCGTCCGCGCATCCGACCACCCTGCGAGTGGGAGACCCGCTCACGCTCTCGCTCGATATCCAGCGCGGCGACGGCAGCGGTTCGCTGGACATCATCTCGGCGCCCGACCTCACCGCGAACCGGCAGCTCGCCGCGAATTTCGACATCCTCGACAAGGACCCGACCGGACGGACCAAGGGAGACATGAAGCGGTTCGCTTATGCCATGCGACCGAGCCGTGCCGGAGTTGAAATCCCCCCGCTTACCGTCACGGTGTTCGATCCGGAAACGGAGAGTTTTTCGGAGATCACGACCCAACCCATTTCGCTCGAAGTTTCGGAAGCCGGCCACGTCGACGCCGGCGACCTGGTCGGGAACCTGACCGACTCCGGGAAACAGGAGATCAAGTCGCGCGAGGAGGGGATTTTCCAGAACGTCACCGATCCTTCGGAACTGGCCGATCAGCGCGTCGACATTCCGGCGTTGGCCGGCGTGGCGGCGGGCACGTGGTGCGTGGTGGGTTGCTTGATCGTCGCCGTGAACATGCACCGTCGAAAGTCGGCCGACGCGGGCTGGCGCCGCAAGCAGCAGGCGCGCCCCGCCGCGGTCCAGAAAATGGCCGAGGCGCGACGGGCCCTCGCCGATGGACGGCCCGAACTCGCGCTGCGCGCCACACGGACCGCGGTGGTCGGTTTGATCGCCGATTCGCGGAACATCGTCGCCGAAGGGCTCACGGCCTCGGAAGCGGACGCGGCCCTGGCCGAAACCGCGGTAACTTTCGACGAACGGGCCGAGGTGCTGCGATTGTTGGAATCGATCGAGGCGGCGGAATACGGCTTGGGTAGCGCCGCCGGGGTCTCGGCCATGATCGAAAGGGCCGAGCAGCTTATCCCCCGGTTGGCGCGCCAGTTGGATCGAGAGCGCTGAAGGATGATGAAATCAGTCCCGATACTCATCCTGCTGGTTGCAGTGCCGCAGGCCTATGCTTCCGACGTCGAGCCGGGCGCGCGGCAGCGCACGTTCGTCAGGGCGCTGGAATCGTTCGATGCGGCGAAGACGCCGGCCGATTACCGGGAGTCGGCGGCGATCCTGGAATCGCTGCTCACCGACGGCTATCGAAATGGGGCCGTCTACTACAACCTGGGTAACGCCTACTTCCGTGCGGGCGAATATGGGCGGGCGATCGCGGCCTATCGCAAGGCCCTGCCGTACCGTCCGCGAGATCCTTACCTGCAAGCAAATTTGCGCCAGGCGCTCGCGGTCGCCCCAGGACGCTTGCCCGAACCGCCGCCGCCGTGGTGGACGCACGTCTTGTTTTGGAGTGGATGGATGTCATTCCCGGGCAAGGTTTACGCGGCTTTGGCGGGCTACCTGCTGGCCGCCCTGCTGGCGGCCGGGGCCCTGATCGCGCGCCGGCCGCGTGTAAATTGGCTGAGCGCGGCGCTGGTCGTGGTTGCCGTCGTGCTGAGCGTCGAAGCCGGATTGACCCATGCCAAGATGGTCAAAACGCGCCGCGCCGTGGTCACCGGCGAAACGACGGCGCGCAAGGGAATCGGCAAAGATTACGAGCCGGCCTTCGATCAGCCGCTCAAGGACGGCGCCGAGTTCACAATCGTCGCGGAGAACGGCAACTGGGTGCTGGGCCATTTCGAAGGGATCGGCACCGGCTGGCTGCGACGAGAGTATGTCGCCGAGTAAGTGCTTCCTCGTCAGAGGTTAGGGGCCAAACACACAGATACCCAACTGAATAGCCTGTCGCGGCCAGGACGTCGCGTTAAGGCGACTCGGTTCCTACGTCGAACCAACCGGTGGCGGCGGCTCTTGCCGTTCGATGTCGGTCCGCGGGGCAATGCGTACCCGCGCTCGGCATGCGAGGCCGCCGCAGCCCAGATCCCGCGGCCTTCCACCAATCCTGAAGCCAAGTCCAGGCTTCGGCGGACACCTGCACGGCGGGCTGACGCCCTTGTGCTGTCCGCCAACGCCTGGCCTTTATCACACGCGCTGCGAAAGCAGTTGAATTGGGGGCGTGCGTGTTGTAGAAACGAGCGCAAATCTCCAGGGGCTGAGCCCCTCGCCTCTAGTCGTTGTCATATTTTCGTCAGGAGCGCAGCATGGCCAACAACCGCGTCGTCCACTTTGAGATCCCCGCCACCCAGCCCGAGGCGCTAACCAGGTTCTACGCCGACATGTTCGGCTGGAAGTTCCACAAAGCCTCACTACCGGGGCCGGAATACTGGCTCTGCGAAACGGGCCCCGACTCGCCCGGCATCGACGGCGCGGTGATGCAGCGGCAGCACGCCCAGCAGCCCTGGATGAATTACGTCGACGTCGCGAGCATCGACGAGGCGATCGAGAAAGCCACGAAACTCGGCGCCCAG
>DATLQY010000868.1:0-3542 GCA_035534975.1 Pirellulales bacterium | reverse complement strand
CGGCGGCACCGACGAGGAATTGGCCCAGGACCTGGCCAGCTCGCCCGAGTACTTGCAAACGCGCGGCGGCGGCACGAACGACGGTTTCCTCGATGCGCTCTACCAGGATGCACTGGGCCGCGCGGTCGACGCCCTGGCGCGGACCTACTTCGACTCGGCCATGGCCAATGGGGCCACTCGTGCCGACGTGGCAGCGCTGATCTTCGGCAGCGACGAGTACCGCCGCGACCTGGTGTCGGGCTGGTACGAGCAGTTTCTCG
Source organism: Pirellulales bacterium (assembly GCA_035534975.1). GTDB lineage: Bacteria > Planctomycetota > Planctomycetia > Pirellulales > JAICIG01 > DATKSN01. Next base: position 3,282 of record DATLQY010000868.1, on the reverse strand, counting down.
ATCGGCCCGCCGACCCGTTGGGTCTGGCCGCCTTCACCGCGCAGCTTACCGCGGGACAGGGCACCGGCGGACAGAGCGACGAGCAGATCATCGCGGAATTGGTCGGCAGCGACGAGTTCTTCGCGAAAACGGCGGAATGACTTTCCGCGAGCATCGACCGCCGGCCAAGTTGCGGCGTGTTCGCCTTTGCGGCACACGTTATTTTTTTCAACGACCCGCCTAAAGGCTAAGACGGGTTTCCGCAATGTGGAACATAACATGCCACCGGCTTGCCGCTTGCCCGGTGGTCTGTGACGCTGGCAGCTACCCAAGGCGGCCGCCATTTAGCTGCCAGCGTGAGTCCGGGGCACCCGCGAAGTGGGTCGCGGGCAAGCCGGTGGCATCAATTGATCGAGCCTAGCTTTAGAGCGGGCCGTTATTTTCTTCGAGGCGCCCTACGAGTTCTCGATTTGACCCTCACCCAGCTTTCATTGTTATCTATCGCCAGCCAATGATAATCCAAGCCGCCATCATTCCGGCGAAATTGGCAGAAGATCCAGGGTTGCCTTTGCCACCAGTTGCATACTTGCACTGGTCGGCCACGGGCAATGAGTTTTTTGTACACCTGCCGTGCGTCACGACTCATGACGTAGCCAAGTTCATCGCGACTCGGCATGTGGACGAGACGAATCCGGTCGCCGATTCGGAGTTTACGCCAACTATCTGCCATGCCGCCATTCTACCACCGGCCCGCTCAGCCGGAAAAGCAAAAGGCCCGCCCTTGCTCGCCGGCGCGTCGGGGACCTCGTCGATCACGAACAGGCCGGCGGGCGGCCCACGGCGCCCGCGTTGTTTCGGCTGGTGCTGGCACGACTGGGAAGATTGGTTAAGATGTCATTCCCACGTTTCCGGAGGACCTGGTCATGCTCACCATCTGGGGTAAAAGGCAGAAGTGGCCTTGCAACGGCTTCTCCCGCCGCGATTTTCTGCAAGTGGGTATCCTGGGGTTTGGCGGGCTGAGCCTTGCCGATTTGCTTCGGCTCAATGCAAATGGCGCGCGGCAGGCCGAGTCATCGCACAAGTCCGTCATCATGATCTACTTGTGCGGCGCCCCTTCGCACATCGACATGTATGACCTGAAGCCCGAGGCCCCGGTCGAGTACCGAGGCGAGTTCAAGCCGATCCAGACCAACGTCTCCGGCATGGAGATTTGCGAGCTGATGCCCCTGCAGGCGAGAATTGCCGACAGGTTGGCCATTATCCGCAACCTACGGGTCCTCGCCACCGATACGCACATGCCGGAGGAATTGTTGACCGGATTCCCTCTGACAAGCGTTAAAGCCGGCCAGCGGCCTGCGTTTGGGTCGGTGGTCAGCAAGCTCGACCAACGCAACGGCAGCAACTTCCCCCCTTACGTCGCTTTGGACATGGGGCAGATGCCACACGGATACACGAGACCGTTAGCGCTTGAACCGGCCTTTTTGGGTATCGCTCATCAGCCATTCGATCCCAGCTCACCCGGCGGCGTTGCCAACCTTGGTTTGGCGGACGGTATGACGCTCGACCGGTTGACGGAGCGCAAGACGCTGATCCGTGCGTTTGACAACCTCCGCCGCGAATTCGAGTACGCGAAGGGCACTTTTACCGGGATGGACTCGTTTACGGCTCAGGCCCTGGAGATCGTCAGTTCTCCTCGCGTGCGCGACGCGTTCGACGTCGGCAAGGAGCCGGAGAGAGTTCAGGCACAATACGGTGCTCACTCGCGGTTTCTGCAAGCCCGGCGTCTTGTCGAAGCTGGTGTCTCGGTGGTCACTGTGCTGGCCCCCGGCTATTGGGACACTCACGGCGCTAACTTCAACTATTTGCGGCAGGCACTGCCTGCGCTCGACGAGGCCATTTATGCCTTGGTGACCGACCTGCACGAGCGCGGCCTGGACAATGATGTGACCGTCGTGGTCTGGGGCGAATATGGCAGGACGCCGAAGATCAACAACAATGCCGGGCGCGACCACTGGCCCCAGGCCAGTTTCGCCCTTGTGGCGGGGTGCGGCTTCAAAATGGGCCAGGTCATTGGTGCAACATCGCCTCGCGCGGAGCAACCCGTCGGTGGATCGTACATCCCCCAGAATTTGCTGGCCACGCTCTATCGGGAAGTGTTCGGCATCGATCCAACGACCACCCTCACCGACCAGAGCTGCAGGCCGATCCCCCTGTTGGACACGAGCGAGTCAATCACGGAGCTGGTCTAGGATGGTACTGAGCGTTGGACCAGGCATGAGGCCATCCCTTGCCTTCCTCCCGCCGACGAGGGATGCTGATGGGCATGGACGAGAACCCCTACAAGTCGCCAGCTCCCAACACCCCGCAGGCTCGTGAAGCGGCGTTGCCCGAAGCCATGACTCGGAAACGGTCGCCGTGTTACCTTTCCACGCCCGAGCATATTCGCAGCTTTGTTGGTCGATTCATCTACATCTACACGGACAAAGGCGAAGTCGAGTTGAACGACACCGGCCTCCGGTTTGTGGGCAAGAGTGGGGTTCCCTCAGAAATCTCGCTTGACACGATCGCGAGTGTAAGCGTAGGCCACTTCTCACGGTGGGCAAAGCCAGCTCGCCTCGACTTCATCGCGGTTCGCCAAAAGCAAGGGTCGATGGAACGAACGTTATTGCTGACACCGACTCGGTCGTGGGCGACAACCACCTGGGCGACGAACAAGATCGTGGCGGAATGGGTGGGCTTTTTGCAGTCCGTCCGCCGAAAACCCACCTCTATGAACGAAGTCTACAAGTCGTCAAATGGCGTGCTGATTGTCTTGCTCGTTGTTCTTGTGCTTGGGATCGCCAGCGTGTGCGTTTGTGGCCTATTCGGCGGCGTGACGTGGTTCTTGCTTCAGCAACAGCCCCCCATGCCACCGCAGCCGATGCCGCTGGCTGCGCCCGACACGCTGAAAGAACAACCTGCAGAGCAACCCGAACCAGAGCAACCTGAACGCGACCAGCCGGAAGGAGAGGGGGGCCCGTCGCCCGCCGGTGCGGGACGATTTCTGACCAAAGCGACAAGCGTGTTGTAGACCGAGCCGAGCCGGCCCGCGGGCGAGCTGGGGCTGGGTTGCGGCGGAAAAAGAGGATTCCGGTAGACGAAGAAAAAAATTTGACAAAAGCGTTAATCGTTGGCAAGGATTAACGCTGGCAAGCGAATACGTCTTGATTGCCGTCTGCTGGTCTCGAATTCAATCCACGTTATACAGGCTACTGTCATGAGCGAGTTGTTGTCCAAATTCGATTCTGGGGAATTGATCGGCCT
>DATLQY010000867.1:0-3593 GCA_035534975.1 Pirellulales bacterium | reverse complement strand
CCTGCCCCACATTTTATTTCATGGCGGTCCTGACGGTCGGCTGGTCGGGCGGGCGTTTCCACTCGATCTTGGCTTCCTTCTCGATCCCTTCGCGCCAATCTTTGTACGCCCGAAGCTGGTCGTCGGCCCCCGCCTGTACGTACTTGTCGTAGCTGTCGATCATGAACAGGTCGCGAAGCACTTTCTCCGACTCCACGAAGTTCTTGACTCGCACGACGTAGACCATCGTTTGAGGATGGTTCAAGGCGGCGCCCACTCCCCTCGCCTCAAGGCTGAACACCGTTCGCATGAATTCGGCGCCAGGCGATTGGACGCCCTCGACCTCGCTCAGACGCGGCATCGCCCTCCCTTGGTGCATCATGTCCATCGGGCTGGCAGTCAACCACGAAAAGCGGCCGGTCTGTCGGACTTCCTTGGCGCGTTCGTCGAACACGTCGGCCAACGGCTTGCGCGCCTCGCCGGCCTCTTCGGCCATCCTTTGCGCCTCCTCCAGCGCCAGCTCGCGGGCCTGCTTGAGCTTCACTGCTCTCAATACCTCCTCACGTCGTTCGTCGAACTCGGGCACGTAGGCTTCTACTTCCTCGGTCTTCCAGATCAGAAAGCGATTGCCCTCGATATCACGCAGGAAATGACTCTGGTTCAGCGGTATGACATAGGCTTCGTCGCCGAAGCGGCGCGCCGCCATCTGGTTTTCCTGATCGAAGGTCGCCCCGGCCAGGTCGGGATGTTCGGCTTGGAACTCGTACCTCGCGAGCAGCTCAGTCGTGTGCGCTTCCAGGCCATGTTGCTTGGCCAAGGCCGCGTAGTCGGGCCCGGACGATTGCTGGTCATCCTCGTCGTCCAGGTTGCGGAGGTAATGACGGAACTCCTTTTGAATCGACTGCAACTTCGCTTTCATTTTCGCCACCGCCTTCTGGCCGGCCAATTCCTTTCGGATCGAAGCTTCGACCTTCCACTGCGGATCGTACTTGGGCTTCGGCCCCTGTCGGATGTCGCGGATCAAGAGCAGGTCGCTCGAAATCTGCGGCGGCGGCGGAGCGGGCACCTTCTGCGTTTCGCTGGAAGGCTTGCGTTTTTCGGACCTGGCGGCCGGGGGCTCCGCTTCGGCCGATTCGCCGGGCGCGGCTTCGTCGGCTTGCAATTCGGTGGAATCGGCCGGATCGCCTGGTTCGCCGGACGGCGCTTCTCCGCTGGTTTCAGGATCGAGGTCCTCATCGTCCGCCGAATCGCTTACTGCCGCTTCTATTGGCGGTTTTTCCTCGTCGGCGGGCTGATTATCTTCCTTCGCCTCGAGAGGTTCGTCGTCTTTTACCGCAAAGTACGCAAATGGGTCGCCGATAGGCAGCTCGGAATCCGTTCCGAGGCCAGGTTGACGCGGAGCGGCGGCGCCACGGAATGAATTCCGAGCTACGGCGGATCCTCGGAACGAAATCCACGTTTCGGCCCGCGGCGAATTCGACGACTGCGATTGGGCCTCAGGTTCGCTCGGCGCCTCGGCATCGGGCTGCCCTTCCGGGGGCGTTGTGTCGCCGGGCGTCTGCTCAGCGGGTGTTTCGTCAGCGGGTGTTTCGCCGGGCAAGGCCGGAAGATCTGTTTTCTCCTTGGGCGACTCGGACTCTTCGGCAGGTTCATCCTTGCTTTCGGATCCCTGGGGCGCATCGCTTGCCGGCTTGACGTCGTCGTCGCCCAAATCGGTGAAGCGATAAAGCCGATCTTTGTTTTCCTCATAGTGCTTTGTGATTTCCTCTTCGGTCACGTCGTCCGCGTCGACGAAGGAATCGTACCGGGCGACGAAGTACCGGAAGGCCGCCTTCCTAGGCACCTTGAAGCCGAATTCGGGCGATTGAGGATCCGGCTCGGTCTCCTTGTTCTTTTCGAAGAATGCCCGCAGATCCTCGTCGGATGGGTCGGAATCTTGCACGATATAATCGTCGACGTCCAACGGCAGCACCTCCGCCTCGGCGTGCTGATTGAGCCGCCGGTAGTAGTCCCAACGTTGGGCCGGCGTCACCTGCGTCGAGAAGAACGTCATTCGCGCCAGGCGACTGGCCGACAGGACGGTCCGCAGCCATTCGAACACCTCGGGCTCACTCAAGTTGAGCTTCTTGACGATCTCGCTATATTGCGCGTTGGACACCTTGTTCTCCGTGCGCTCTCGCAAAAAGTCGAAGATCGCCTCGTCGCTGATGACGATTCCCATTCGCTTCGCGCGGTCGGCGAGGACGGCCGTTTGCACCACGTCTTCCTCGGTATCGGGACCAAATTGATCTTTCAAGGAGATGTTGTTTTGGAGCGCCCAGATCTCCGCTTCGTACGGCTTCGGTTTCGCGGTCACGATCACGTTGAGCATGAACACATTGAGCATCCGCCGCGATTCGCGCATGCGCCGCAACTCCATTTCGCGGATCGGACCATTGACGGTGGTAACGACGATTGGATCGCTGCCGGCCGGCGCGCGCGAATCGATCATGCTGGACGCGACGCCCCCAATGGTGAAGCCGATCATGCAGAGGATGCCAACCACGGCCATCATGGCACGCTGGTTCTTGCGAAAGACGGTAAATGGAGATGCCATCGTGATCTATCCTTGCCGAAAGGACACCCGGTAGAAGGGAAGATGCCTTGACAGCCGAGTGCTACAGATATTAAGGAGAAAGCCAACCGATTGACCCCGGACGGCCATAAATTCTAAATTGCATCGACGTAAATGCAATCCCAAACGGGAAGTATGCCGTTTCTCAACCCCTGGCTCCCGCACGCGCAGCATGGCTAAGAAAACACCTACCGGCCGCGGTAAATCGCTGGTCATCGTCGAATCGCCGGCGAAAGCCCGCACGATCGGCGGCTTCTTGGGACGCGATTACGTGATCGAAGCCAGCATTGGCCATGTCCGCGACCTGCCGCAGGGGGCCAAGCAGATCCCCGCTCAATACAAAAACGAGAAATGGGCCTATCTGGGGGTCAACGTCGACGACAACTTCGCCCCGGTGTACGTGATTCCGCCGGGAAAAACGGAACAAGTGCGCAAATTGCGCGGTTTGGTAAAAGACGCTAAAGAGCTGTTTCTGGCGACGGACGAAGATCGCGAAGGAGAGGCGATCAGTTGGCACCTCCGCGAAATCCTCAAGCCCAAGGTGCCCGTCCGCAGGTTGGTTTTCCATGAAATCACCAAGGAAGCCATTCAAGAGGCCCTGGCCCACCCGCGCGACATCGATGACGACCTGGTTCGGGCCCAGGAAGCCCGGCGGATTCTCGATCGCCTGTTCGGCTATGAGGTTTCGCCGCTTCTGTGGCGGAAAGTGCGGCCTAAGTTGTCGGCGGGCCGTGTGCAAAGCGTGGCGGTGCGGCTGGTGGTCGAACGCGAGCGGGAGCGGATGGCCTTCGTCTCGGCGAGTTTTTGGGACCTGCTGGGGACATTCGCCAAACATGGCGGCGACGGATTCGACGCGGGGCTGGTGAGCTACGAGGGGCGTTCGATACCGGCCACCAAGGATTTCGACGCGGCCACCGGCAAGGTCAAAGATCCCGCCCTGCTGTTGTTGAACGAAACGCAAGCCGCGGAGTTGAGCGACAAGCTGCGGCAGGCCGAGTTT
>DATLQY010000866.1:0-8794 GCA_035534975.1 Pirellulales bacterium | reverse complement strand
CGGAGAATGGTCGTACACCGACATGGGGCGCAAGACATCGCGCAGAAACACAAAACCTTGGATCCGCGCGAGGCGGTCGCAGGTGAAAGACGAGCGTATTTTCAAATCAGACCACGACTTACGGACCGCCCCCCCGCGTAGCCAAGTAACTCACATCGGCCAAGGCTGGCGCGCACGGAATGCACGACCATCGATACAAACGGGGTTATCGGCAAAGTCGCCGCAGATTATTCAGTCAATTTTCGTGGGGCAGGTTTTCAACCTGCCATACACGCGCCACGGCAGGTTGAAATCCTGCCCCACGGGGGTGGGCCCACGTCCCCGTCACGGAGGATCGTGGCGATCGAGCCGTCACGCCGGCTTTTGGATGAGATCCAGGCCTGGAAACTCGCCCCCGAGCACTTCCTTGGCCGGCGCGCCGAGCCAGTCTGCTAGCAGTGTGGCGTAGACCGAACGGAAATCGGTGTTAAAGATAAGGTCGCCGTCGCCGAGCTGTTCCAGGCTGGGATATTCACCAAACAGGCCGCCGGCAACCGGAGCGCCGACGACGAATAGGCAGCTTGCCGCGCCATGGTCGGTTCCCTGGCTGGCGTTCTCATCGACCCGTCGGCCGAATTCGCTGAAGACGAGCACGACAACCTTGTGGGACACGTCCCGCGCGGCCAGATCGCGCTGGAATGCCGCCAGCGAGTTGGCCAGCTCGCCCAACAACTCGGGGTGAGTGCCAGCCTGACCGGCGTGCGTGTCGTAGCCGTCGTGCGAAGCGTACAACACGCGTACACCCAGGTCGGCCGCGACGATCTGGGCTGCCTGCCGCAATTGACGGGCCAGCGCCGTCTCGGGGTATTCGGCATTCGACTCGTTTTTAGCCGCGGCTTCCTTCAGCCGCTCGGCCGCGCGGTAGACGGCGCGGGCTTGTTGCCGAATGAACGGCACCGGTCCCTCGGAAGCGCCGTCCGCCGTCCCCAGCTTGCGCAGCAGCCTCGCCTTTGGTGAGGCGTCGTCACCCGTGCACGAGAGCGATTCGAGCTGCGAGACGACCGGCACCACCACGCGCTCGGCGCGCAGCGCCTGAGGCAATGAAGGGGTCATTGTCAACCCGGTGAGTCCCTCGCCGTCGACCGGCGTCGTCGCATCGAGCAATCGGCCCAACCAGCCGGCGGCCGGCGCGCGTTTTTCCGTGCTGGCCGTGTGCCAGATTTCCTGCGAGCGAAAGTGCGACCGGTCGGGTTCGGGATAGCCAACGCCTTGCACCACCGCCAGCTTTCCTTCGCGGAACAGCTCACCCAGCGGCGCCAGTTGCGGGTGCAGGCCGGCCTGGTCCGACAGTTTGACAAGCTGTTCCTTGGCCATCGCCAGCGTGGGCCGGTTCTTGTAATACAGCGGATCCTCGAAGGGAACCAACGTGTTGAGTCCGTCGTTGCCGCCGGCCAATTCGACCACCAGCAACACATGGTCGTTCAGGTCGGCCTTGGCGGAAGCCGCCGAGGCGCGAGTCAGCAGGCAGGGCACGCCCCCGGAGAGCGAAACAAACGATATCCCGGCCGCGGTCGATCGCAGAAACTCTCGACGGTTGAACATGGTCACGGTCTCCGCACTTGGTAACTGGGCCGAATCGTCGTCCCCATGAGTGAGCAAAGCGTATTGGCCTCCGTAAGTCAAGCAGTTGAATCCGATTCGAAAACCGGGTGCTTGACACCGGCCGACGTGAGGATTCCAATTTGAGAACGTGACATTGAATTCATGGGACAGACCAACGGAGCAAGACTTCGCGCGCGTGCAGAGGAGATAACGATGGAAAGACAAGCGATAGCAGAGACGCTGAGGCAGGTGTACGGTGGTCCGATGTCGGACGCTGAAATAGCGTTTCTTGGCGATGTCAAGGCATTTATCGAATTCGCTATCCGGAACGGCTTGAGTTTTCAAGCCACAATGGCGTATCTAAGCCACGACTGGAACGAGTTCGCTCGCTACGGGTTCGATTTCAAGACCGTCATGGACATGGGATTCTCGCCACGGGTTACCGGCTATTCCGAGACGACTAGCGATGCCGTCGGTGAGCCGGAGTAGGTATTCATATTGCCGGTGCGAGGGTCGGATGCATGTCCGTTGAACGTGGCGAGATATACTATGTCTACTTGGATCCGGTCTTTGGTCGAGAGATGGGAGGGTACAAAACGCGACCGGTCGTGGTCTTGTCGATCAACGACATCAATCGGAAACCGTTGGTCGCAACCATCGTACCTGGAACCACGGCCGCGGGCAAAGTCTCAATTTTTCGCAACGTGGCTGTGATACCCCCAAGCGCTTCCAACGGCCTTTCGGTCGAGACCATCTTCGAGTGTCATCAATTGCGAGCCATTGACATGGGCAGATTTACGTCAAGACGCGTTGGAAGACTTTCGCCCCAAGATCTCCGACGGATTGAAGAAGCAGCCAAGTTTAGCCTTGGGCTCCTATAGTTGAGGAATCCCTCCGCTCGGGTTACCACGCGTGGTACTCGGGCAAGCTCAAAATCATCGCCAGGGCTTCGCGCGTCTTTTCCGCTCGGAAGCCCTCGTCGTCGCGGAACGCCTCGACGTTTCGCCCCTCGTCAGTCGTCACCATGAACTCGGCCAGCTCGCTCCGCACACCCTCGGCCAGTTCTCCCTGCATCAGCGCTTCGGCAAGCTGGTCGACCACCTCCAGCGGACCGTTCAACTCCGGCGAGACGATCGCCTCCAGCGGCAGGTGCGGACCGTAAGGGTTCTCGCTGAAAATCGAGGCCACGTTCTGGGCGAAGGACAGCCGGGCGGGCCAGGTGCTCGAATTGATCCAGGTTTGCTCGCCATCCCACCCTTTGACATTCGGCGGGGCGAGCAACTCTTGCCCCATGGCGGCCATGTGCTCGACCAGCTCGAGGGAAGGCATCCGCGCCCCCAGCGCGCGCACCGAACCCACGACGAACTCAAGGGGGCTGGCGAGGCGGCGGCGACGGCAGACCTCGGAATGGAAATAGCGCGACAAGAACAGCTCGCGCAGGAACCACTTGACGTCGAGCCGCGTGCGGTCGAGAAGTTGGGCCGCCGCGGCGATGGCGTCGGTGCTTGGCTCGGCGGTTGCGAAAAACTTCAGCAACTTGGCGGCGATGAACCTAGGCGTGGCGGGGTGCTGCATCAACAGGTCGACGACGTCGCCGCCGTCGAACCGGCCGGAACGGCCCAAGAACCGCTTTCGCTCGCCGTCGTGTTCTTCCGCGACGAACACGAACTGGTTACCGGCGCGGTGCCAGCCGGTAAAAGCCCGTGCCGCTTCCCGCACGTCGCGTTCGGAATAGTTGCCGATCCCACAGGTGAACAGCTCCATCAGCTCGCGGGCGAAGTTTTCATTCGGGTGTTGGGCCGTGCTCGATTCTCCGTCGAGCCAGACGAGCATTGCCGGGTCGCGCGCCACGGCCAGCACCAGGTCGCGAAAGTTGCCCCAGGCATGGGCCCGCAGAGTTTCGATTTGCTGGTGCATCAGCACCGCGTCTTCGACCTTGTGGACGCTGGTCGCGAAGTGGCCGTGCCAGAAGAGCGTCAGCTTCTCGCGCAACGGGACGGCCGAGCGAAGCATACGGTGGACCCACCAGGCTTGCACCTGCGAGGCGTCGGCGAAATTGACCAGGCTGCCGGCGACGGCGTCGAAGGTCTGTTGAAAGGCGGCTTGTTCCTCGGAATTCTCGGCGAACAGCCCATCGACCGTCGCTTCCAAGCCCTGTTCGACGGCCGCACCGAGCTCGGCCCGGGTGGGAGCGAAGCCCGCCCTGCGCAGCAGATGGGCCGCTTGACGCAGGTCAAACCGTTCCAGGTCCAGCGGGGCGAAGAATGCGTCGGACATGATCGTGCAAGGTCGTTCAGGGTTTACGGTACTCGACCAGCTTGACGCTATCGACGTAGTACAGGCCCGGCGGCCAGTAGGGATAGACGAGCACCCGCACGTAGCGGACGTTGGGCGTGTTCTTCGTCGGTTCGAACGGCATTTCACGGCGAGAGTAGGTCTTCCACTCGTTGGATCCACCGGCCTTCATCTGCCCCTTCCAAGTGTACTTGTGGATGAACGCCCGGCGGCCGCGCTTCTGCGGCTCGGCGGTGCCTTTTGATTCTTGCAGGAATTGCTGCAGCGCACCCTGATCGGCGCCAAACGTGGTGTCGGGCTTTTCGGGATAACCGATTAGCCAAACCATGATCTCCGGTCCCTCGACGTCGAGCGTGAGCCAATACGCCTTGTTCCTTTCGACTGGAACATAATCGCTATAGAACCAGACGCCGTCGAGGCCGGCCAGCGTGTCGTACTTGGGCTCGACCGTCGGCAACTTGGGGGGCGCGTCCACCGCCTTGGCTCCCGCGACAATCTGTTCCCACCACTTGTAGGCTTGCGACTGCAAGACGTCGGTGTCGAACTTCATGACTTTGCCGCGTTGGGGGTCGTCGTCATCGACCCAAAAGCTCGACAAACCGTCGATCGACTGCCAGTCGGCCGGCGACCCATCGCCCGACTCGAATTCGCCGTTGGGGAGCAGGTTGACATTGCCCGCCTCCGATTCGGCGCCGCCCGGCGACTTAGCCGGCAGGCCGTCCTTCGCAGGCGGAAGAGCGGGTTCATCGGTCGCGACCAACCAGGCCCCAAGCGACACGGCAAGCGCGAGACTGATTTTCACGAAGATCCCGGTACTGCTTTGGAACATAGATTCCATCCTCCCTCGGGCGCAACCAATTAAAGCCGGAAGAATGAAAAGGACACCACGGTTTGGCCGCTCATCTCCATATCCCCGTTAACGAAACGGTGGTGGCTTCCCGCCTGCATTGTACAATAGTGGACCCTGGGATGGTACAATTCATGGGTGAAAACGACCTGGTCCGTGAATTTCGCCAATGGGGCCGCGAGACGTTCCTTTCGTCTCCTATTCGGCGCCGACGTGCGCTCCTTTCTCCGCCACCGAACGCTTCATGAGCAGTACCAAGGGAACGAGCATCACGGCCACTACGGCGAACAGCCAGAAGTCGTCGAAGTATGCCAACGACCCCGCCTGCTGGCGTCGAAGATTCTCGAGGGATTCCAATGCCATTTCCTCGGAACCGGCCCAATCGCCGGTCTGTTGATAAGAAAACGCCCGTGCCTGCTCCAAGTAGGAAGTGACGGTCGGATTAAAGGGGTCGAGGAACTCCCCCACTCGCCAAGTGTGAAACTGGTCACGGCGTTCTTGCATCGTCTGGGCTACCGAGGTGCCGACGCTCCCACCTTCGTTGCGCAACAGCGACGCCATGCCGACCGCCGCCCCGCGCAAGTGCCGCGGCGTATAAAGGTAGGCGGCCACGTTCAAGGGCGCAAAGAGCAGAGACAGGCCGACGATCATCATCGCCCGTGGCCAAACCACTTGCCACGGGCTGATGTAGAGGTTCATCAACGCCATCCAATAGTTGGCGGTAGCCATCACCAGCAAGCCCGCCACGATCATCCAGCGCGCGTCGATTCCCCGTCCAATGAGCGCGCCCACCACCAGCATCATCATGATGGAAAAGAAGCCCGACGGCGACATCACCAGCCCGGAGATGTAGGCGTCGTAGCCAAAGAGCGATTGCAGCAAGCCGGGCAGCGACGTGCTGGAGCCGTACAGCACTCCATAAGCGCAAAACAAGATGATGCACGAAGCCGCCAGATTGCGCTCGGCCAGCGCGCGGAAATTGACTACGGGGTTCGTGATCCTCAGCTCGCGGAAGATCAGCCAGCCCAGGCCCAATACGAACAGGATCGCGAGAGTTTGCACCCTCCAGAACGGATCGCCAAACCAGTTCCACTGCTCGCCCTTGCTGAGCACGATTTCCCAGCACGACATGACGATGACAAGGAGCCCCAAACCGATGCTGTCGAAATTGAGCGGACGGCGAAGCAGCTCGATGCGCTCTTGTTTGAGATAATCGGGATCCTCGACCAGGAAATACGCGGCCAAACAACTAATCGCTCCGACGGGCAAATTGATGTAAAAGATCCAGCGCCATTCGTAGTTGACCGTGAGGTAGCCGCCCAGCGTCGGGCCGACGACCGGCGCGATCAGCGCCGCCACACCAAACAAGGTCATGGCCGCGCCTTGCTTTTCGGGCGGAAACGTATCGAGCAACACGCCCTGGCTCGACGGCTGCAAGCCTCCGCCCGCCAGGCCCTGGATCACGCGAAAGAAAATCAATTGCCATAGGTTCGTCGCCATGCCGCACAAGACCGAGGCGATGGTGAAGACGGCGATTGACAGGATGAAATAATTCTTGCGGCCGAGCCGGGCCGAAATCCAGCCGGAAATCGGCAGGATCACGGCGTTGGCGGCCAGGTAGCTGGTGAGCACCCACTCGCTATCGACGACCGCCGCGGAGAGGCCGCCCGCGATGTACCGCAGGGCGACGTTGGCAATGGTCGTATCGAGCACCTCCATGAACGTCGGAATGACCACGGCCGCGGCGACGAACCAGGGGTTGATCGCCCGACGGTCGGCAGTGGTGGTGGGCCTGACGTTCAAGTCGTTCGACGTTCAGAGGGATTTAGAAGGTTGGCAGGACGATTGGGAGCGCGGAAGAAAACAAGATCTCCCAATCGGCCACTCTCCCGCTCGCGTTGCTCAACCCCGGGCTGGCGCTTGCTTGGGAGAGCGTGTCCCCTGCCGCGGCTTGGGGTCCGTCTCGCCCTGGGGCAGCGGCTTGAGGGGTTGCAGCACCGCGCCGGCGTGCGGCCCTTCGGGTTTCTCCTTGAAATAGACGTGCGGCACGACCGAGAGGCCGACGAAAAGTGGCTCGTTGTCGGGGTCGTAGTCGGTCAATTCGATGCGGACAGGGAGCCGCTGCACGATTTTGACGAAATTGCCCGTGGCGTTCTGCGGCGGCAAGAGCGAGAGGGTCTGGCCGGTGCCCATGGTAAAGCCGGTAATGCGTCCTTCGTACTCGCGGCGGCGGCCGTACATATCGACTTCACACCGTGCGCGATGACCGATGCGCAGGTTCCTGAGCTGTGTCTCCTTGAAGTTGGCGTCGATCCAGATTTCCGTGAGCGAGCGGACGGCCATCAGGCCCTGCCCGACCTGCACGTTGTTGCCGGGATTGACGTTGCGGCGCGTGACGACGCCGTCGATTTCGCTGACGATGTCACAGTAGCTTAGGTTAAGCTCGGCCTGGTCAAGGTCGCGCCGGGCCTGCTCGAGCTTGGCCTCGGCCTGCTTGATCGAAGGGGCGCGCTCGATGACCTTGGCCAGGATGCGGTCCAGGTTCCCTTCGGGATCTTGCTTGTAAAACTCGTCGATCGCCTGTTTCGGCGTGGCGTTCCAGGAAGCCGGCGAGTAGCCGAACACCGCCGCGCTTTCCATCAGTTGGCCGAGTGCCTGGCGAACCGATGAGAAGTTCTGCTCGATATCGTCCGGCACGTCCGTGAGATCGTCGCCGCGCTCGGGCTGAGCGCTGAGTCCGAGACTGACGCGAATCGCATAGACCTGCTGCAGGGCTTGATCAACCTGCGCCTCGGCGACCTTGACCGCCTGTCGCCGCTCATCGAGCCCTTCTTTGCTGATGCCGCCGCCGGCAATCAGTTCGTCGCCGCGTTTGAGGTTCGCCCTTGCAAGGGCCTGGTCGGCATTGCGGGCGTTGAGCGTGGCCACTGCGGCCTTTAGATTGGCGACCTGAGTGTTGACGTCTTCGATGGCGTGTTCGAGCTTGAAGCGATTGGCGCGCGCTTGAGCGACCATGCCGCGCACCTCGGCCTGCGCGGCGACGAAGTCGGCTTCGGCCGAGTCCACGGCGGCCTTCTTGATAGCGACCTGCACCTGGTTCGGCACCTTGTCGAGCTGCACCAGCAGGCTCCCCTTTTTGACGCGCACGTTGTCGTCGACCAGCACCTCCATCACCTGGCCGGCTACGCGCGCAGCCACGAAAGTGACGTGACTGTTGACGTAAGCGTCGTCGGTGGAAACGGTGTTCAACGCCGTGATCAACCAAGGGACAATCAGGTAGAGGGCGCCGACCAGGCCGGCCAGCAACGTCGCCCGCACCAGCCACTTTCGTCGCGACGGCGCCGGCGGGGCGGCGACGGATGGCTTGGCGGGCGAGTTGATCGTCCCAGTGCCTTCTGTTTGAGAACGTTGATCTGCCGGCGCGGAAGGTGAATCGTGTTTATCCGTCGGCAGAGCTTGGCCTTGGCCCGGAACTGATAGGTCCGGCGCTGAGACGGCTGAACCATGGGAGCGCGGTTCGTTCGAGTTAGCCATAATTATTGCTCCTCGCTCGCCTGACGAGGATTGTACCTCCTTCGATGACCATTGCAACGCGGTGAAGTTCCTGACGGGCACGAACCCATGCGTCATTGACGAGCACCGTCGTCATTTTAAAGCCCCGTTCAGCGCATACCGCCCGAGATGTAAAAGCTTTCGCCGGTGATCCAGGCGGAACCCGCCGATGCCAGGAAGACCGCGGCCGGAGCGATGTCCTGCGGCTGGCCGATGCGGCCCAGCGGCGTTTGAGCCAGCATCTGCGTGCGGAACTCGCTTTCGGCGATTCCGGCGGAATGCAGGCCCTCCGTCTCAACCATGCCCGGGTTGATCGAGTTGACACGAATATGCCGCGGCCCCAGCTCTTGGGCGAGCGAGCGGGTGACCGCGTTCACGGCGGCCTTGGTGGCGCTGTAAACCGAGCCGAGCGCAGGCGCCTGCGTGGCAGCCACCGAGCTGATATTGATGATGCTTCCTCCCTCGGCGCCGAAATGCTTGACCGCTTCCTTGGTCGCGAGCAAGAGACCGAGAACGTTC